>NZ_JBHWJL010000009.1:0-42594 GCF_042731495.1 Streptomyces sp. NPDC059853 | reverse complement strand
GCCTCGACCTGGTGATCGTGGCCAACGCCCCCCACGAATGCCCCCTCTGCTCACGCTGGGAAGGCAAGGTGTTGTCCCTCGACGGCCCGGCCGGCGAGCGAACCGTCGAGGAGCAGCACGCGACCGACGACGGCCGCACGGTCCGCGTACGGATCGCCGGGAGCCTGGACGAAGCGCGCCGCGCCGGACCCCAGCACCCGAACTGCCGCCACAGCCTCTCGGCGTTCCTGCCCGGGGTCACCACCGCGCCGACCTCGGCGAGCCGCGACCCGGACGGGTACGAGGCGACGCAGCGGCAACGCGAGATCGAACGCCACATCAGGCGATGGAAGAAGCGCGAGGCCGCCGCCCTCGACGACGACCAGGCGCGCGCCGCCCGCGCGAAGGTGAGGGCGTGGCAGCGCGCGCAGCGTGAGCACCTGGCCGAACACCCCGAACTCATCCGCAAGCCGGTCCGGGAGCGGATCGGCGCGGGCAACCTGCCCGACCGGGCCCCGGCGCCGCCGGCCGACGCCGTGCAGGCCGCGCGCGTCCGCAGTGGCGATGACCGCACCCTCGGCGAGATGCGCGACGACCAGCTCGGCGCAGCGATCCGGGCCGGTGCCCTCGACCGGCGCGACCATGAGCGGATCGAGGCCGAGGCCGACCGCCGCGACCTGGCCGCCCGCCGCGAGGCGCTGTTCCCCGGCGGCCGGCTGCTGGCCGACCTCGGCGACGTGCCCGAGGCCGAACTCGGCTGGGCGCTCCGCTACGCGCGGCCGGCCGAGGCCGAGCGCATCGCCGCCGAGATCGACCGCCGCTACCCGGCGCCGATGCCGGTCGCGCCGACCGGCACGACCCCGGCCGACACGCTCGCCGCCCGCGAACGCCTCGACCAGGCGCTCGACCCGATGCCCGACCCGGACGGGTGGGGGTCGTACGCGCTCGACGCCGACCCGCTCGCCGGGCTGACCGGCGCCGCACGGTGGGCGGCTGAGCGGGAGCGGGACGCCGAGGGCGCCCGGCGGGCGTACACCCGGGAGCAGATCGCGACCATGTACCGGGAGCACGTCTACGCGCAGTACCTCGCGGCCGAGGACGCCCTACGCGGGGTGCTGCTCAACCGCCGCGCCGCCGCCGAGGGCATCGACCCCGTGTCGCTGTTCAGCGGCCCCGCGCACGTCGCGTACGCGCGTGCGTCCGAGGAGCTGCGGCGCTGGTGGCAGGACCACCCGCGCACTACCCTGGCCGAGTACACCGAGCAGGTCACCGGGGTCCGGACCGACGCGGGAGACACCGCCCGCGCATCCCGGACCGACCGCGACAACCGGCTGTAGGGGGCGAGATGAACACGCGACAGCAGCTCGCGGAAGCGATCAACGCGGGCCGCGCGGCGGCCGAGGAGGGCGCGCACGTGCGTACCTGCCCGCACCCGGCCGGCGACCTACGCCGTACCGCATGGATACGCGGCTACGCCGCCGCCCCGCCCCCGGCGACCACCGACAGCGCCGAGGCGTAGCAGCGCCTCACCACCCCATCAGGGCCCGTCCGACCGGACGGGCCCTTTTCATGCCCGCACGGAGGGACCCGCCCATGCCCGACGCCCCGACCACTCCCCCGGCCGCGCCGCAGACCGGCGACCCGGCCACGCCCCCGCCCCCGGCACCGTCCGGACAGCAGACCACCCCGCCCGCGCCGCCCGCGCCGGACCCGGCCGGACAGCAGCAGCTCGCCGACGCCACCACGGCCGCCGAGACCGCGACCGCCGAGCGCGACCAGGCGCTCGCCGCACTCGACGCCATCCGCGCCGCCCTCGACCCCGACGGCGCCAAGAGAGAGGCCGACCCGGCACAGCTCGCCGCGACCGTGGCCGAACGCGACAAGCAGCTCGCCGACCAGGCCGCCGAACTGCGCACCGCACACATCGAGCTGGCCGCGTACCGGGCGGCCGGCGAGCAGGGCGCCCGCGCCGACCGGCTGCTCAACAGCCGATCGTTCGTCGCGGCCGTCGCCCAGCTCGACCCCACCGACGCGAAGTTCGGCGACCAGCTCGCCGACGCCATCAAGAGCACGGTCGAGGCCGATCCGGACCTGTACCGCGCCGCCCCGTCCGGACCGCCGCGCGGCGGCGCCCAGTTCAGCGGGCCGCCGGCCACCGACCGCCAGCCCGGCTCGCTCCGCGACGCCATCGCCGCCCGACTCAGCTAGTCGCCCGGAGGACCAGGTAAACGACGTGGTTCCGCGTCGGGGATAGCAGGGAAAGTGGTTTCGTCTACCGGTGGTAGGGACGCCTTTGCCCTGATCATATCGGCTCGCGCCTGCACAAGCAGAGCATACGCCTTGATAATTGCCGCAATTCCAATACCGATAGAGGTAGCCAAAGCGCTAACCGCCGTAATCACCTGAGCCGTGTCAGCTGGCTGAAAACCTTGACTCGGAACTCTCTCCATCAGTCCATGCGTCGCATAGTAAGCGACGAGATAGCCGACCACGGCCAGACTCATCAGCCCAACGACGTGCCACGCTTCCGCGCGGCGGACTTCTTTACGCGCTTGATACAGATGGTCCACAAGTTCAGCCAAGTACCTATTTCCTGTCGCTTTCTGCCGCCAGTATTTGACGCTCTCTACAGCACTGGCAAGCTCCGCCAAGATTCGCGCCATCTCGTCGGACGGCCCTCCGGCCTGACGGCCGAATTTCGGTCCATCATGAAAGTTCACCTTGATACCCCCGTTTATATAGAGACTTTCTCGCTGATTTATCGACACGCTTCCGCCATATTCGGAGGCTGCCGAGAGGAGAACCACCACCGTGGCTATTACCCTGGCTGACGCCAAGCTCAACACTCAGGACGCCCTTGACCTGATGGTGATCGATGAGTTCCGCAAGTCGAGTTGGCTGCTCGACAACATGATCTGGGATCAGGCCGTCAACCCGTCCGGGGGCGGATCGACCCTCACCTACGGCTACACCCGGCTCATCACCCAGCCGACCGCCAGCTTCCGAGCCATCAACAGCGAGTACGAGAAGACCGAGGTCCGGCGGGCGCGCTACACCACCGATCTGAAGGTGCTGGGCGGCGCGTTCGACATCGACCGCGTGCTCGCGCACCTCGGCCCGGCGGCCTCGGATGAGGTCACGCTCCAGATGACGCAGAAGATCAAGGCGGCCCGCTCGACGTTCGCCGACGCCGTGATCAACGGGGATTCGGCCGTCGATGCCCGCAGCTTCGACGGTCTCGACAAGGCTCTCGCCGGTTCCAGCACCGAGCTGGACATCGCCGGGGCACCCGGCGCGGACTGGTCGGCCGTCACCGACCGCGCCGCCGGACTCGCCGCGCTCAAGCACCTGCGCAAGCTCCGCGCACAGCTCGACGGCACCCCGTCAGCGTTCCTCATGAACGCCGACACGCTCGCCGCACTGGAGAGCATCGCCGACTTCGTGTCGCAGCTCACCGAGCTGTCCGCGTTCGGCCAGACGGTCAGCGCGTGGCGCGGTATCCCGCTGATCGACCTCGGCGACAAGGCCGGCTCCACCGACCCCGTGATCCCCACCAGCGAGGAGGACGGCACCAGCTCCATCTACGCCGTGCGTATCGGCCTGGACGGTTTCCACGGAGTCGCGACAACGGGCGGGAACCTCGTGCGCCAGTGGCTCCCCGACTTCACCACGGCCGGCGCCGTCAAGACCGGTGAGGTCGAGATGGGCCCGGTGGGCACGGCGCTGAAGGCGACCAAGGCCGCCGCAGTGCTGCGCGGTGTGCAGGTGGCCGGCTGATGTACGAGATCACGACCCCTGTCGAGGGGTTCACCGGGACCGTGGCCGGCGTCGACTTCGCGGGCGGCCGGGCGCTGACCGCCGCCCCGGCCGCGCTGGCGTACTTCGCCCGGCGCGGCTACACCGTGACGCCGGTCGAGGCCCCACCCCCGGAGCCCGATCCGTCCCCGGACCCGCCCGGGGACGACCAGAACAGCGACGGCCCGCCGGACACCCCGGCGGGCCGGTCCCGTTCCCGGAAGGGGTGACGCCGTGCGGGTCTACGCCACCCCGGAACAGCTCTCCGCCTACCTCGGCGGGCCCGCTCCGGACGACGCCGACCGGCTGCTCGCCCGCGCATCCGAGGACATCGACAGCGCGCTGTTGACCGCCGTCTACCCGGTGGACGACGACGGCACCCCGACCGGCGAACCCATCCGCGCGGCGCTGGCGAACGCGGCGTGCGCGCAGGTCGAATGGTGGCTCGCCTCGGGTGACGACGGCACCGGGGCGGCCGGCCAGTGGGACAGCGTGAGCATCGGCCCCGTGTCTCTGTCCGGCCGGTCCGCGCGCCGGCCGGGCGCGTCCGGCGTCGAGCTGGCGCCGCGCGCCGCCCGCACGCTGCGGCGAGCGGGCCTTGAGCCCGGGGTCGTGGTCGCGTGGTGAACCGCGTCCCGGCCGCGCTACTGCGGCACACGGTCACGGTGGAGCCATATATAGGGGACAGCGCCTACGGTCCCCGGTACGGGCCGCCGGCCACCGTGCGGGCGTTGGTCTACGCCCGCCCCCGCATAGTCCGCGCGGCCGACGGCCGGCAACTCGTTGCCTCCGCGAGCGTGATCGCCGAGCCGGGGCTCGACTGCCCGCCCGGGAGCCGCATCACCCTCCCGTCGGGCCGTACCGCCTCCGCGCTGACGGTGGCCGACCACACCGCCCCGGGCCTGCCCGTACCGAGCTGCACGGAAGTGATGTGCGATTGAACAAGACGAATGCGGTGCCATTGACACATAGGACTTACCCCATGGGGTAAGTTGAAGTTGCCGTCTACCGTTTGATCTTTCGGCGTCATACACGACGCTTGCAGGTGGCCGGTCCTCGGAGGGCAACCGAGGACCGGCCGATGCGAGCGCACGATAGGTCCGGCCGAACACCACGCGGCCGGACCTATCCATATGTCCGCCCGATCGGCCCACCTCTGCTACGGGGTTACCGCAGCATCAGCGCTACGCAGTACGCGAGCGGGGTAAGGGCGGTCAGAATCGCGACCGTTGACCGTACCCACACCGGCAGTAAGTGATCTTCCTGCCGAGGCTGTCGCCTGCGCTGCTGCATTGATCTCCCATCTCCGTTGACGGCCTCGCTTCGCGAGGACCCGGCCGGACTTGACCGGGCCGTATTGGGGGAGATGCGGCACCAATGCGCTCACCTTACCGGGCCCTATCCCCGTAACAGTCCCTCGCCAACTATCCGATCTATGACAAGAGGTTTGTTATGCCGAGCTACCGCGTTCGCTGGGATGGAGCGCGGGTTGAGGGCGCGATTCGGCAGGCAGCCGCCCGCGGATTGCTGGTCGGCGCCGAGCACGTGCTCGCCGAATCCCGCCGCCGCGTCCCGATCGACGAAGGGACGCTCGAACGCTCGGGCGCCGCCAGCGTCGACGAGGGCACGCTGACCGCCGCCGTGTCCTACGACACCCCCTACGCCACCCGCGTCCATGAGGACCTGACAGCCCGCCACGCCCCCGGCCGACAGGCCAAATACCTGGAGAGTGTGTTGCCCCAGGCGTCCGGCACAGTGCGGGCGCTGATCGCGGCCGAGGTCCGGCGGGCCACCTCATGACCTACACCTCGGATCTCCTCGACGGAGTTGCGCGGCTGCTCGACGCCGAGGGCGTCGGCACCTACCGGCCCGACGGCATCTACGCGGCAGTCGACACGGCCATCGTGATCGCGGACATGCCGCCGGACCCGGACCGGGTGATCTGCCTGTCCGCCTACCCGGTGGAGGACTCCCCCGCGCTCACGGACACGGTGACCGGCGTTCAGGTGCGCACCCGCGCCAGCACCGACCCGCGCGCCGTCGTCGACCTCGACGACCAGGCGCTCGACGTGCTCGGCGGGTCCGGCCCGCACGCGTGGGGAGCGGCGCGGGTGCAGCTCATCTACCGGCAGTCGGCCGCCGACATCGGCGCCGACCAGCTCGGCCGCCGCGAACGCGCCAGCAACTTCTACGCGCTCGCGCACCGCGCGGGCCGACACCTCGAATAGGAGGCCGCCCCGATGACCACACCGACGCCCGCCGCCGAGACGGTGACCGCGCTCGCCCGCCGGTACCGCCTCGAATGCAACATGGGCACCGCCGACGCCCCCGACTGGCAGCTCGTGCCCGGGGTACTGGAGTTCAAGCCGGCTGAGGAACCCACTCAGGAGGAGGTGACGACGTACGACTCGGAGGGGTGGGGGGAACACGCGGTCACACAGCTCGACTGGCAGATCGAAACCAAGCTCGCACACCGCCACCACCCGGAGACGGGCGAGTTCAACCCGGTGCAGGTCCACCTACGGAAGACCGCCCGGCGGTTCGCCGCCGCATCGTACGTGCACCTCCGCTACTTCGACCGCAGCGGCCAGCCGGACGCCTACGAGGGCCGGGCGCTGGTCACCTGGGCGCCCGAGGGCGGCGACGCCAAAACGACCGATCAGGTCGCGGTGACGTTCAAGGGAAGCGGGCCGCTGCTGGAGATCGAGAACCCGGCCGAGGGCGCCGGCCTCATGGCCGCCCGGGTGAGCACCAAGAAGTCGACGGCGGCGGTCAGCAAGGAGGGTGACTGATGGCGTTCGACGCCCTCGACGACTTCCTCGACGAGTCGATCACGCTGCCGATCGGGGGCCGTACGTACGTGATCCCCGCCCCGTCCGCCGAGGTTGGGCTTCGGGTGCAGGCGATGGTGCAGGCCGCCGCCATCGCCGCCGACGGCGGACGCGTCCGCGACCAGGTGCTCGACGACTCCGCCGAACACGACCACTACCGCGACGTACTCGGCACCGCCTACGAGCAGATGCTCGACGACGGGGTGAACTGGCCTGCCCTCAAGCACGCGGCCTTGACCGCGATGGTGTGGATCACGCAGGACCGGGCGACGGCCGAGCGGTTCTGGGCCAGCGGCGGCGACCCAAAAGCCGGGGCGCCGAACCGGGCGGCGCGGCGCCAGCAGGACCGATCGGGCGGGGCGAGTACGACGAGATCAGCGGGCTCTACGAGTGGTACGAGTGGCCGCCCGGCACGGCGCCGCCGGCCCCGGGACAACCGGCGCTGACCTGGGCCGATCTGCTGGCTGAGTGGCCGCTGATCGAGGCCGATCTACACGAGGTGTACGGCGTCGACCTTTCCGCCCCCGGGCTGCTGGCCGGCCGGTCGTGGCGCTGGCTCCGCCTACGCATCGCCGGACTCCTGTCCGCCGAGGGATCGCGCCTCGGACGGCGCTTCGCCCCCGCTCCCCCGCCGCAGCGATAGCACAGCCCGCCCGGGACCCGGGGGGCACCACCTGGAGGTGATGCCCCATGGCGCTCATGGTGGGCGACCTGGCCGCGACCCTCCGAGTCGACGACCGGCAGATGGGCGCGGGACTGCGGCGGGGTGAGGGCCAGATGCGGGCGTCCGGCGCGCGCATCGCGGCCGATGCCGGGCGGGCCGGTGACCGCGCTGGGCGCCAGCTCGGCGACGGACTCGCCGACGGCGCAGCGGACGGAGCTGACCGCGCCGGGGACCGGATCACGTCGTCGCTGCGGGGTTTCGGGGCGGCGGTGCTGGGCGCCGGTATCGGGGCGGCGCTGCTGTCGGGCCTCGGCGACGCCCTTGACCAGGGCCGCATCCCCGGCCGGCTTGAGGCGCAGCTCGGCCCCGGCACGGCGATCGCCGCGCAGTCCGGTCAGGTGGCCGGTGCCCTGTACGCGGGGGCGATCACGGGTTCGGTGGAGGACGCGGCCGACATCCTGCGGAGCATCGCCCACAACGGGTTGCTGCCTCCCGAGGCCACGGAAGCGCAGATGCAGAACATGGGGCGCCGGGTGGCGGACACCGCCGCTGTCCTCGGTGAGGACGTTTCCAAGGTGTCGCGCGCGGTCGGAACGATGCTGAAAACCGGAGTCGCGAATTCCGCCGAGGAAGCCATGGACATTCTTGTTCGTGGCGGTCAGAACGGCGTGAATGTGGCCGAGGATCTACTCGACACGTTCACCGAATACCCTACCCAGTTCCGGGACATGGGCCTGTCCGGTGAAATGGCCATGGGCCTGCTACAGCAGGGCCTACAGGCGGGCGCGCGCGATGCGGATGTCGTCGCCGACGCCATCAAGGAATTCTCTATCGAGGCCGTTGCCGGGTCGGAAAAGGTCGCGGGCGGATTCGAAGAACTCGGCCTCAACGCAGAGGACATGTTCGAGGCCATCGGAAAGGGCGGGGATTCCGCCAACGGCGCCCTTGATCTAACCCTTGATAAGCTCCGCGATGTTGAAGACCCTATCGAGCGAAATGCTATTGCCGTTGAGCTATTTGGCACCAAAGCGGAGGACCTTGGCGACGCCCTGTATGCCCTTGACCCGTCATCTGCCGTTGATGCTCTCGGCGATGTCAAGGGCGCCACCGACGCGGCGGGCGACGCCATGCGGGACAACGCCGCAACCAAGATCGAGGTCTTCAAACGCGGCCTGACACAGGGCGTTGTAAACGTTTTGGGAACGCAGGTGATACCGGCGTTCGAACGGGCCGGGCGGTTTATCCGCGAGCACGGAACCGAGTTGAAGGTCGCGGCCGGAATCATCACAGCAGTGCTCCTACCTGCACTGATACGCAGTGGCATACAGGCCACCATCACCGGCGCCCAGGTAGTCGCCGCGTGGGTGATGATGGGCATTCAGTCGATGCTCAACGCCGCGAAAATGGCCGCGGCTTGGCTTATCGCCATGGGCCCCGTGGGAATTGTCATCGCCGCCGTCGTCGGCTTGGTAGCGCTTATCATCGCCAACTGGGAAACGGTCAAAGAGTGGACCATCAAAATCTGGGACTGGCTGTGGGGGAAAATCCAGTGGGTTGCCGATAAGGTCGTTGACATCTTCCTGAATTTCACGCTGGTGGGCTTGATAATCAAGCACTGGTCCACTATCAAGACCAAGACCAGCGAAATATGGGATGGCATTGTCGACTGGGTTAAGAAAATCCCGGGCCGCATCCTGGGCTTCTTCTTGAACTGGACGCTCGTTGGGCGCATCATTCAGCACTGGTCCGATATCAAGGACGGCACGAAGCGCAAGGCGAGCGAAATGCTCGAATTCGTGCGCGGAATCCCCGGCGATATCGTCGACTACTTCGCCGGTTTGCGCGATGACATGACCGATAAAGGGAAGGACATCGCGCGCGGAATCTGGGACGGAATCAAGTCCATGGGCTCATGGCTCAAGTCTCAGGTGACGAGCTGGGCCAAGTCCTATATCCCCGGCCCGATCGCCTCGGTACTCGGTATCAATTCGCCGTCGCGCGTCATGCGGGATGAGGTCGGCCGGTGGATTCCGGCCGGCGTCGCCGCCGGTATCGAGGCCGGGGCGCCCGCTGTTGAGCGCTCGATGCAGTCCCTCGTCCGGGTGGACCGCCGTGCGGTGCTCGACGGCCCGGGGACCGCGCCGGCCGCCAGCTCGGCGCCGCCGTCGGCGTTCACCGCCGCCCCGGCCGGCGGCGGTGTCCATATCGAGCACTGGCACGCGGGCGACGCGACGGCTGACCAGCTCGCCGCCGCCCTCGACTGGCAGGCGCGCGGGAGGGGGTGACCATGGCTGTTGGCGACCGTGTGACCCTCCCCGGGCACGTCCAGGTGGGCGAGCTGCTGCTCGGCCCCGGCACCCCCTACGGCTGGACCTCCCTCACGGGCTGGGAGGACGGGCCGCCGCTCGACAACAGCAGCGTGCCCAGGGCCGGGGCTCACGGCTCCATTCCCGGGCCGCTGCTCGCGCAGTCCCGCATCATCACCATGGAAGGGCTGTCCGTCCGGGCCGAGCCGGGGCGGGCCGGTGAAGCCGTCCGGCCGCTGGCCGCCGCGCTCGCGCCGGCCGAGGACGAGCAGCCCCTCGTCATCCAGATCGACCGCGCCCCGCCGCTCATGGTGTGGGCGCGGTGTCTGCGCCGGATGCTGCCGGTGGCGGTGCGCGGGTACGCCCTCGGCCAGCCGAGGGACGGCGCGGTGCAGTGGGAGTGCTCCGACCCCCGCCGGTACGAGCTGGCCGAGCGCCGCGCGACGGCCGGCCTGCCGATGGCCGAGCCGGGCCTCGACTGGCGCGTCGAGCAGCACGACCAGGACGACGGCGACCAGGACGACGGGCCGCCGCCGGCCGCCGTCGAGCTGGGCCTCGACTGGCCGCTCGACTGGGGCACCCCCGGCTCAACCGGCGCGCTCACCGCGCGCAACGACGGCGACGCCGAGGCGCACCCGCTGATCAGGTTCCGGGGCCCGGTCACCCGGCCGTCGCTCACCTGCCTGGAGAGCGGCGCCGCGATCGAGTACGACATCACGCTCGCGGCCGGCGATGAGCTGGTGATCGACACCGCCGCCGGCACCGTCGTGCTCAACGGCACGGCGAGCAGGCTGTACACCGCGACCGCCCGCTCGGTCCCCGAGCAAACCCTCGTGATCCCGCCCGGCGTCACGAGCTACGCGTTCCGGGCCGCGCCCGGCTCCGCTTCCCCCGCCGCCGCCGCCGAGATGCGCTGGCGCTCCGCCTACTGGTGACAGGAGATCAGAGATGACCGTACGGGCAGCATGGCTCCTGCCGACCGGGCAGACGCGCGAGGACACCCGGCTCTCGCCGGTCGGCACGATGACCCCGGACGGGACGCTCGGCACCCGCCCCGGGGTGATCCCCGGCGGCGATGCGCTCGCGGCCGAGGGCGTCGGTCCCATGGATGTGCAGCTCAGCACCGGCCGGGCCGTCGTGCAGGGCACCGTCGTACAGGGCGCCTACCCGGTGGCCGTGAGCAGCCCGGAGACGCTGACCGTGGGCGACGGCGACCAGCAGTTCGCCCGCATCGACACTCTCGTCATACGGGCGTACGACGGGCTGTACGACACCGACGGGCAGACCCTCGCCGCCGTCGAGGTCGTGCCCGGCGCGCCCGACCCCGCGCCGGTCGCGCCGACGCTCCCACCTGCGGTCATACCGCTGTGGGACATCCGCGTACCGGCCGGTGCGTCCGCTGGCACGGGTGGTATCCCGTGGGCGTCCGCGCTGACCGACCGCCGCCGCTGGACCGTCGCAGCCGGCGGCATCGTTCCCCGGCAGTCGGACACGACCCCGGGGCCGTATGTCGGGGCGTACCGTGACACCGGCAGCCACCTTCAGCGCTGGGACGGCACGGAGTGGCGCGACTACCCGGCCCGGCCGCAGTGGCGCGACTGGTCGCCGACCTGGACCACGAGCACCGGGCAGCGCACCCCCGCGTGGGGCAACGCGCAGCGCACCTGCCGCTACCTAGCCGCCGACGGCGTAGTGCATCTGAGCTTCGAGATCGTTTTCGGCAGCTCAACCGCGTTCGGCGCGTCCCCCACCACGGCGGACAACTGGCGTTTCAGCCTGCCGGTTCCGGCGCGCACGGTGACGGGCGCGATCGGCTGGGCCGAGCTGACCGGCGGCACTCAGCAGCGGTGTGTGTCCCGCGTCCGCGCTGCGACCACGAACCTTTTCGAACTGGACATCAGCAGCGGATCGGTTGGCGCAGCCGCGCAGAACGGCGGCATCGCCGACTCCGTGAGCCCCTGGACGTGGACGACCGGCCACGGGTTCCGGGGCACCGCCATGTATGAGCCGGCATGACCGGCTCGCCGTGGCGCGTGCTGGTGTGCGATCTGCGCTCCGACCAGGTGCTCGACGTGCTGCCCGTGCACGGGATGCGCACCGAGGAGTGGATCGGCCGCACCGGCACCCTGTCGGGCACCATCCCGGTGCCGAACGCCGAGCTGGCCGCCCGCGTCCGGGCCGCCGTCGTACCCGGGCGCACCGCGCTGTGGGTGGAGCGGGGACGCGAGACCTGGTGGGGCGGCATCCTGTGGACTGCCGAGCCGCAGACCGGCGAGCGGGGCGCAGTGTCGGTCGCGATCCAGGCGGCGACGTGGGACAGCTACCTCTCGCACCGGAAGCTCTACGACACCCTGACGGCCACCGCCACCGATCAGTTCGACATCGCCCGGGGCCTGATCGACTACGTGCAGCAGACCCCCGGCGGCGACATCGGCATCGAGTACGGCGCCGAGGTCTCCGGAGTGCTCCGCGACCGCACGTACCGCCGGTATGACCTGCCCGTGGTGCGCGACTTGATCGACGCGCTCGCCGCCGTCGAGAACGGGTTCGAGTGGCGCATCGCGTCGCACCGGGACCCGGCCAGCGGCCGGCGGGTGAAGAGACTCCAACTCGGACACCCGACGATCCGGACCGGCAACGCCGACATCGTGCTGTCGTACCCGGGGCCGGTCATGTCGTACCGGTGGCCGCACGACGCCACTACCCGGGCGAACGCGTGGCAGAGCCGGGGGGCGTCGGACAACACCAATCAGGCGGTCGAGAGCCTGCCGATCATGTCGCCGTTGCTGGTCGACGACGGCGACATCGAACGCGGCTGGCCGAGGCTCGACGGGAGCAGCGACTACCCGTCGGTGGAGCGGGCAACCACGCTCGCCGCGCACGCCCGCGCGGACGCCGCCGCCGCCCTCGCCCCCCGCACCATCCCTGAAATCACCGTGCACATGAGCGCGGCCCCGATCGGGCCCGCGCTGCTCGGCGCCACCATCCGACTGCGCATCCGCGATGTGTGGCACCCGGCCGGCCTCGATGAGCGATACCGCGTCGTCGGGATCGCCGCGGCCCCGCCGGAGCGCGGACAGCCCGAGACCGCCACGCTCACCCTGGAGGTGCCCTGATGGCCGCCGTGCCCCTCGACTTGCTCGACCGTATCCGCGACCTGGAGCAGCAGGTGAGGCAGCTCAACGGCCGCGCCAACATGCGGCCGGCGCTCAACCTCATCCGGGGCGGGCCCGTGTCGGTGGGCGAAGGCGGCTACTTCGCCGCCTACGCCCCCAACGGAACAGCCGTGTTCGGAACCGGCCACTGGACAGGAAGCGGCCGGTACGGCCTCGCAATCCGTCGAGAGTCCGGCGCGATGGCGCTCGACTCCGGGTCGGACTCCAGCGCGGACGGCATGATCAGGCTGTTCACGCGGGGCGGCCAAGTCATGGTGATGGACGATCACTTCGCTGACGGATACCTCGGCCGGCCCTCCATCCCGATCCCGTGGCAGCCGACATCGGCCAGCTCGACCAGCTCCTCGACCATGGTCTCGGCGTGGCTCGCCGCTCAGCGCGTGCAGTGCGCCGTCTGGTACCTGCACACCGAGTCGTACGCCCCGCCCAACGCGACGGCCAGGGTCGAGGTGCAGGCCCAACAGGGTGGGCAGTGGGAGACGTGGGACAGCTGGAGCATCGCGGGCGGCGCGGCCGGCCAGTGGTCCGAGCGGCACATCACCCGCCCCATGACCGCCCCGCACATGACGCACGTCACCTGGCGTATCCGTCACCAGGTCGCCAGCGGGACGGGCACGGCTCACACCAACGTCTACGGCGGATACCAGCGGAACACGTTCAGCGCTGACGAGGCGCCCAACGCCGCCCTCGCCGCCGCATCGACCGCGATGGCGGATGGGTCGCCGGCCGCCGACGACGGCGACGACCAGGCGCTCGGCGCCGAACCCCCCATACCCGCCCCCGCCCCCCGGCCGGGGCTCCGCCGCATCACCGACTGACCAGGAGGCGCCTTGCTGCCCGAAGAGATCCCCACCGTGCTGGTGACCGGCCGATTCCTGCGACCCAACGGCGAACCGCTCAGCGGCGCCCTGACGTTCAGAGCACCCGCTCAGCTCACCTTCCCCGACTGGGATGTGATCTTGGGCGCCCCCGTGGTCGTGCAGCTCGACCAGCAGGGGCAGATTGCGGTGTCTCTGCCCGCGACGGACGCCCCGGGAATGATCCCGGATGGCTGGTCGTACACCGTCACCGAGCAGCTGACCGGCATCAACCCCGGCCGGAGCTATCAACTGCTGCTGCCCGCCGAGACGCCGCGCGTCGACCTGGCCGACGTGGCACCCACCGATCCGACGAAGCCCAACTACATCGCGGTGAGGGGCGCCTCGGCGTACGAGGTGGCCGTCGCCGAGGGGTACACGGGCTCGGTCACTGACTGGCTCGCATCGCTGGTCGGGCCGGTTGGCCCGCGCGGCGAACGGGGCCCGGAGGGTCCGCAGGGGGAGCGGGGGGAGACCGGCCCGCAGGGCCCGGCCGGCGAGACCGGCCCGCAGGGACCGCCCGGACCGCAGGGGGAGCAGGGCCCGGCCGGTGAGCCGAGCACCGTGCCGGGGCCGATGGGTCCGGAGGGTCCGCAGGGTCCGGCCGGGCCGCGCGGGGAGCAGGGGCCCGAGGGCCCGCAGGGACCGCCCGGCGCGGGCGCGGTCGACTCGGTGAACGGGCAGACGGGCGCGGTCGAGCTGGGCGCTGGCGACGTGGGCGCGTCCCCCGTCGACCACACGCACACCGCCGCGCAGGTCGGCGCCATCCCCACCACGGCGGCCGGCGCACCGTCCGGTGTCGCGCAGCTCGACGCCACCGGCCGGCTGCCCGTCGGCCAGCTCCCCGCCGCCGCCCCGCGTAACACCTGGACGCCGCAGAGCCTCGGCTTTCAGGCGTGGTCGGTCGACCCCGCGCACGTCTCCAACCCCAGCGCCATCAAGGCCGCCGTCGTCGGCCGCATCTACATGTGCGGCATCAACATCACCGAGCCGACTCCGACGAACCGCGTGGTCATCATGGCGCGCGGCTGGGCCGGTTCGGCTGCTGTGCCGACCGCAAGGTTCTTCGGCGGCATCTACTCGGAAGCCGGGACCCGTGTCGCCTGGACGGGTGCGACGGCGCTGTCGAACGTGGATGCGGCCGGCCAGATCAGCGGATCGGCCCCGGGCATGGTCAACAACCACGTGGGGGCTATGTCCCTGCCGCTGACCAGCACGATCACGCTCGCGCCCGGCCGCTACTGGGCGGCATTCCTGATGTCCGCCGGGCCGAGCAACGGCATGTATTACATGCACATTCAGAACGAGTCGCCGTCGAACCCGGGGAACTTCTTCCTCGGCAACTCGGCCTTTCAGCGGCATTGGTGTGTGCCGTCCGGGGCGAGCACGCTGCCCGCGACCGTCAACCAGTCCAACGGCGAGGTTGGCCTCGACCCCGCGATCATGGCGCTCGCTCTCGTCTGACCGCCCCCGATCCGTACGCCCCGCGCCGCTGGCCGGGGCTTCTTTCATGTCTGGAGACAGCCATATGGCCACGCCACTGACCGCCGACCGCATGCTCGCCGCGCTGAAGGCCGAGGGCGTCAAGGTGATCGAGTACAAGTCCTGGCGCACCCACAACCGCAACAAGGCCGGTGCCTGGGGGCCGGTGAACGGGGTGATGATCCACCACACCGTGACCAGCGGCACGGCCGCGTCGGTCGACATCTGCTACGACGGATACGCCGGTCTGCCGGGGCCACTGTGTCACGGGGTGATCGACAAGCAGGGCACCGTCCATCTGGTCGGGCACGGCCGCGCCAACCACGCCGGATCGGGCGACCGGGCGGTACTCGACCGGGTGATCGCGGAGACACCGCCGTACCGGCCGGCGACGAACGACACCGACGGCAACCCGCGCTTCTACGGCTTCGAAGCGATCAACCTCGGCAACGGCAAAGACCCGTGGCCCGAGGCGCAGCTCGACGCGATCGAGCGGATCGCCGCGGCGATCTGCAGGGCGCACGGCTGGACGGCGGGCAGCGTCCTCGGCCATCTGGAGTGGCAGCGCGGCAAGGTCGACCCCCGCGGATTCGACATGACCACGATGCGCGAGCGGGTCGAGCGCCGGCTCAAGGTGAAGCCGGCCGCCAAGCCGGCCACGCCGAAGTACGAGCCGTTCCCCGGCTCCGACTTCTTCAAGAGGTATCCCCGCAGCCCGATCGTGACCGCGATGGGGCGGCGCCTGGTCGCCGAGGGGTGCTCGGCGTACGCGCAGGGACCCGGCCCGCAATGGACGGTGGCCGACCTGCGGTCGTACGCGAAGTGGCAGCGGAAGTGCGGCTTCACCGGGGCCGACGCCGACGGCTGGCCCGGCCGCGTGAGCTGGGACCGGCTCAAGGTCCCCAAGGTCTGACGAGAGAGAGGGACACACCTATGTCTGATGAGATGCGCCGCACGGTCCGTACGGCGGTGCAGTGGGTCGTGTCGGTGGCTGCCGCGCTGCCCGCGATCGTGTCGGCGGCCGGCGTGCCCGAGGCCCTGCCCGGGGTCGCGCTCGGCCTGATGGTGGCCGCTGCGATCACGCGCGTGATGGCGCTCGATGTGGTCGACGGCCTGTTGCCCGGGTGGCTCCGCAAGGCGCCGGCCGAGGACGACGACCAGGCGCTCGACGAAGGGGGTGGCCGGTGACCGATCCGCCGTCCGAGCCGGCCGCCGTCGCCGTCGCCCTGGCCGAGCTGCGCGGTGAGGTGCGCGAGGGGTTCGCCACCGTCAATGGGCGGTTGGCGATGCTAGCGCAGCGCGACGACCAGACCGACCGGCGGCTTGCCGATCACGAGCAGCGGCTCGACTCGCTGGAGCGGGCCCGGTGGCCGCTGCCGTCGCTGGCCGCGCTGGTCGGCGCGATCGGCCTCGGCCTGACCCTGTGGCAGCTCGCCCGAGGCTCCTAACCCCCGCGCCCCCGCTACCGGCTACGGCCGGCGGCGGGGGCGCCTTTTGCGTTACGGCAGTCGTACCCTCGGATACATGAGTGCCGAAATCGGTGACCGGCTCCGCGATGTCCGCAAGCGCCGGGGCATGAGCCAGCGCGAGCTTTCACAGCAGTCCGGCGTGTCCCTATCGCTCATCCGCAAGCTTGAGCAGGGCGAGCGCAGCGACACGCGACTTGAGACCGTCCACATGCTCGCATCCGCTCTGCGGGTGTCCACCACCCGACTCATCACCAGCCATATCGAAGAGGCCGCCGACCCAACCGTCATCCGCAGTTGGGAACCGCTGCATCGCGCGCTAGCCGGCCGAACCACGACCGACGATCTCGCCGAAGCCCCGACAGTTGATGGCGTCACGCAAGCGGTCGACGGCGCCATGCGCCTGTTCTCCTCCAATCAGTTTGCGAAGCTCGGAACGGTGCTGCCGCCGCTTCTACGGGACACGGAAACCCTGGCAGCCCTTGACCACCGAGGTCGCGCACCCCACATGCGGGTGCTCCAACTAGTCGCCTGGTTGCTCGTTCAGACCAGGCAGTTCGCGTCGGCCGAGCTGGTGCTCGAACGCTCGCTTGATGGGGCAGTGGATCAGCTCCAGGGGGCCGCAACCATCAATACCCAGTGCTGGTCGCTGTTGCGTCAAGGCCGATTGTCGGAGTCACGTGAACTAGCGCTTCGCTGGGCCGATGACACCGAGCCGCGCCTGTCTCGCGCAACGGCCGGCGACCTCAGCACGTGGGGGTGGATGTTGCTTCGGGTCTCTGCCTCCGCCGTGCGGGACAACCGCCCCGGCGAAGCAGCAGACGCGCTCCGCCTGGCCAAATCGGCGGCTACTGCATTGGGGCAGCAGCACGAGACTGTGGATCACCTACGGTCGTTCGGTCCGCTGACGGTCAAGCTGAAGCGCGCGGAGAATGCGATGATCGTGCAAAAGCCCGATCACGTCCTATCGCTGGCAGAACAGATTCCCGTCAATGTTGCTGGCCTCACTCCGAGTGATGTCAACAGGCACCGCCTCGACGTAGCCAACGCGTACGCCCACACCCGCCAGTACACCAAGTCAGTCGAGACCCTGCTCGATATTCAACATGCGGCACCTGAGTGGCTGTCCAATCAGCGGTACGCCCGCGACATCCTCGGCAGCGTCATCAAGCGCCGCCGAACCCTCACGCCCGAGATGCGTTCTCTCGCGGCTGCCGTTCATCTGCCCATCTGACCAGCGGTAACGCTGTGTGGCACTTCGGCCTGACGACCCGGCAAAGTGCCATCGACGCCGTGTAGTGACCACTTCTAACCTCTTCGTCACGCCGGGTTCCAGCCAGAACCCGGCTGCTGACCGAAGGGGTTCCCATGCTTGCCGGGCTTAGCGACACGGCGCCGCCGACCGGCCCGGACATCACCGATGCCGACTGCCGGCCGCGCCCCCCGCACCCCGGAGACGGCCACGCCTGGACCTACGGCCACTGCTGGTGGTGGTGCGGCCACCAGTACACCCTCGTTCTCTGGCTCGGCACCGTGAGCACCGCCGGCCAACACGCACCCGTGTACGCCTGCCGCACCTGCCTCGCCCAGCTCCACCACGCGGTCATCGACTACTCCGAGGCCCTGCTCGACGCCCCGTGCGACATCTCCGGGGGACTCCGCGTGCCCCTGTACGTCGACGCGACCGACAGTTCGCCGCCGCCCCGGCCAGCCCGGCACCGCCCCGCCCGGCACCGCCGGCCCCGGTCCGCGCTCGGCCGCCTGTGGCACCACCTCACCGCCGGCCGCATCCGACCGGCCCCCTGACCGCCCGCCCCCTGCCGAGGCGACACCTGATCGAGGCTCCCCCGCCCGACAGAACCCCTCGGCAGGGGCGCGGGCTCCAAACTCCCCGCCCCGGCCGCCATCCTGGGGAGGCTGCACGGCCGGGGCGGGGCAGTACCACGCACCGCACCCATCCGATTTGACGAAGGGCAGTCCGATGGCACCGACCATCGCACCACACGTAGCCGGTATCCGCAGCGTCGAGCTGGAGATCGCCGGGAACTGCAACCTCCGCTGCTCGCACTGCTGCACCGATTCCAGCCCGACCGCCCCGGCCGGCACCATGACCCGCGCCGACTGGGACCACGCCCTCGACGACATCGCCGCCGTAGGCATCCCGGCCGTCCAGTTCATCGGCGGCGAACCGACCCTCTCGCCCGACCTGCTGCCGCTGATCGACCGCGCGCTCGAACTCGGTCTCGCCGTCGAGGTGTACAGCAACCTCGTAATCGCCCGGCCCGGCCTGTGGGCCCGGCTTCAGCGCCGAGGCGTCAGCCTGGCAACGAGCTGGTACTCGGACGACCCGAACGAGCACGAGCGGATCACGGGCGGGCGTGGCGCCTACAGCCGGAGCCTTTTCAACATCAGGAAGGCCGTTGCCCACAAGGTGCCGGTCCGCGTGGGCATGGTTGAGGTCATCGAGGGGCAGCGCATCGCCGAGGGCGCCGCCCAGATGCAGGCCCTCGGCATCACGAACATCCGCATCGACCGCACCCGCGCCGTCGGCCGCGCCGCAGCGACCGAGAGCGGCCCGCCAGCCGTCTCCGAGCTGTGCGGACGCTGCTACCGTGAGCGCGCCGCCATCGGCCCCAACGGCGACGTGTACGGCTGCATCCTGTCGAGGGACATGCCCACCGGCAACGTCCGGACCACCCCCCTGTACGACATCCTGACCGGCGCCGAGTGGGCCGACGCCCGAGCCGCCGTCCCCCCGGCGACGGCGGCTTGCCCGCCCGACGACTCCAACGACTGCGACCCCGCCAACACCGAGGCGTGCTCCCCGGCTTACGACGACGTGGACGCCCTGCCCGCACCCGCGCTGCTCGGAGGTGTCGCGTCATGATCTGGCGACCACGCGCCGACCAGCTCGCCCAGGCCGTCACCCACGCACACTCGCCCTGGCGGGCCGCCGTCGCCGCCGTGCCCCGCCACGTGTTCACCCCCCAGTGGTGGACCAGACAGCCTCACGGCTGGTCGCTGCACGACGGCCCCGCCGACCCCGACCACTGGCTCGACTCCGCCTACGCCGACCGCTCCCTCATCACGGCCGTGGCCGGCCACCACGCCGACGGCGCCGACCCCGACCACCACCCCACCGGCCGACCGACCAGCTCCGCCACCCTCCCCAGCCTCCTCATCCAGATGTACCGGCACGCGCGGATCGGCCCGCACGACTCCGTGCTCGACGTGGGCACCGGCAGCGGATACGGCACCGCGCTGCTCGCCCAGCGCCTCGGCGACGCCCGCGTCACCTCCATCGACATCGACAAGTACCTCGTCGAGGCCGCGCGCGAACGGCTGTCCTCGATCGGCCGGTACCCCCTGGTCGAGATCGCCGACGCCACCGGGGACATCCCCGGGGTGTACGACCGGATCATCGCGACCGTGGCCATGCCGCACATCCCCGCATCCTGGCTCCGCGCACTGCGGCCGGGCGGCCGGCTGGTGACCACGCTCACCGGCACCACGCTGATCATCACCGCCACGAAGCAGGGCGACGGCAGCGCGGTCGGCCGGGTCGAGTGGGAGCGCGCCGGCTTCATGACCGCCCGGTCCGGCCGCGACTACCCGGCCGGCGCCGCCGACCAGCTCGCCGCCGCCTGGACCACCCACGGCGATGTCAAGATCAGCCCGTACCCCGTGGTCGACGTTGAACAGGCATGGGACCTGTCCAGCATGGTCGCCCTCACCATGCCCGGAGTCGAGCACGGCTACCGCGTCGAGGACGGCCGGCGCATCGCCGTCATGGCCCACCCGGACGGATCGTGGGCCCGCGCCACCGGCACCGGTCCGCAGCCGGCCAGCGTCCACCAGGGCGGCCCCCGCCGCCTGTGGGATCAGCTCGACGCCATCCGCGAGCAGTGGCTCATCAGCGGCGAACTGCCCGTCCGGGGCGCCCGCGTCCGCATCGAACCCACCGGCCGCACCGTGCTCACCCGGAGCGGCTGGCACACCGTCGTGAGGCCCTGACTCCCGCAGCCGCGCCCCCGCCCACCACCACCGGGCGGGGGCGCACCCATGACCGGAGCACCATGCACCACCACCCCGACCGCCGCCGCGTCGCCGACTGGCTCGACCGGCTACTCGTAGGCGCCGGCTGCCTGCTGGCCATCGGCGCCCCGCTGATCGCCGCCGCATCCTGCGCCGTCCGCTGACGACGACGCCCCCGCCCAGCTCACAGCCGGTACGGGGGCGTTGTGCTTTACAGCCACTCTCCACGATGATGTGCGTGAGGTCGGTGGCCTGGACGGCCTCCCGCAGTTCGGGCGTGATCCGCGAGGCGTCCCCGATGACCAGCGCCGGTACCAGGGCCGCCGCGTCCTCGGGCAGCCCCTGGGTGGCCTCGCGCAGCGACCGGCGCAGCAATCCGGCGAACCGCTGGGCGCCGCCGGGCTCGGCGGTGACCAGCGGCGGACCGTTGTCCAGGACCCGCAGCACGGCCGCGAACTCGCTGCCCCGCCCCGGCATCGGCTCGTCCGTCCTGGCCTCGACCAGCAGCCGGGTGGAGGGCAGGACGGCCGCCCACTGAGCCAGATGTCCGGCGGCCGGGCGGGCCACCACCAGGACCGGATCGCCCCGGTCGGTCGCGCCCGTCATGACGACCACCTCGCCCCGCTGCGTCCCGGCCACCTTGGGGTCGCCGCCGATCTCCACCTCGACGGTGGCGCGTTCGCCGATCGACTGCGCGAGCGGGCTGCCGCGGACCGCCGCGCCGTGCAGCGCGGCCACCACCGCCCCGGCGGCGGCCGAGGCCAGCGCCATGGCCACGGCCACCCACAGCCCCGAGCGGGAGCACGCCAGCACCGCCACGGCCAGCAGCACCGATCCGCCGGCCGCCCAGAGGGCCACCACCAGCGGCCCGTCCAGCGCGGCCGCGGCGGCCGCCCAGGCCGTCCCGGCGGGCGCCACCAACCGCAGGTCCGCGGCCCGGTCGGCCACCGCCGTACCGCCGCCCGGCGGCTCAGAGCGTGACACGGGACTGGAGATCGCTCAGCCGGCGCTCACCGATACCGGAGACGTCGAGCAGTTGATCGACCGAGGTGAATCCGCCCCGTTCCGTGCGGTGGGCGATGATGTTCCCCGCGAGGACGGGGCCGACGCCCGGCAGGGTCTGCAACTGTTCGGCGGTGGCCGTGTTGAGGCTGACCGGACCGCCGACGGCCGCCGGATCGGCGGCCACCGGGTCGGGGGTGACGCCCACCAGGATCTGCTCCCCGTCGCTCAGCGGACGGGCGCGGTTCAGCCCGTCGGTGTCCGTCCCGGGCAGCACCCCGCCGGCCGCCTCGACCGCGTCCGCGACCCGGGCGTCCACGGCCAGGGTCCGCAGCCCCGGACTGTGCACCTCGCCCGCGACGTCGACCACCAGCGTCTCCGGCTCGGCCGCCCGCTCCGCCGCCTGCTCGGCGGCGGGCGAGGGCGCGGCGGCGACCGGCTCCGCCCCGGCGGTGACCGGCCGCGGCCGCCCCGACCAGTAGTGCTGCACGGCGAATCCGGCGGCCACCACCAGCACCACGGCGAGCGCCGCGAGGGTACGCGGCTCCATCCCGCACCGGTCCTGGAACCCGAGCCGCAGCCGCTGCCACCGGGAGAGCCCCCGGCCCGGCTCCGTCACCGCCTCCGTGACCGCTCCCGGAAGCGGCTCCGGGTCGGGACCAAGGTGCGGGTCAGGGTGGGGATCGGGTGGCTGCCGGTCGGGTGCCGCGGCCGGAGCGGCGACCCGTTCCGGCCCCGCTCCCGCGGCCGGCGCCCCCGCGCCGCGGATCGTCGCGGGCGGGAACAGCACCGCGGCGCGGACGGCGGACCGCCGGCCTTCCTCGTGCGTACGGACCTGGGACGCGCTGCGATTCCTCATGTGCCGCACGGTACGGACCTTCCGGACGGCCCGGGAGAAAGCGCGGAATTCTGTGGACAACCCGGCCCCTGTGGATAACTCCGTCACTCACACGAGTGAGTTGGGCCGAGCAGCGGGGCCGAACCCCGGCCCTACCTCGGGGCGACGACCGCCGCCAGCAGCCCCGGTCCGGTGTGCGCGCCCAGCACCGCGCCCACCTCGCTCACCCGCACCCGCGCCGCCCCGGGGATCCGGTCCCGCAGCCGCTCCGCGAGCGCCACCGCCCGTTCCTCCGCCGCCAGATGGTGCACGGCCACCTCCACCGGGCCGAGCCCGGCGTGCGCGGCGGCCAGTTCCTCCAGCCGGGCGATCGCCTTCCCCGCCGTCCGCACCTTCTCCAGCGGCTCGATCCGCCCCTCCACCAGCTCCAGCAGCGGCTTCACCGCCAGCGCCGACCCCAGCAGCGCCTGCGCCGCCCCGATCCGGCCGCCGCGCCGCAGATGCTCCAGGGTGTCCACGTAGAAGTAGGCCCGGGTCTGCTGCGCCCGTTTGACCGCCGCCGCCACCGCCTCGTCCGCCGTACCGCCCGCCCCGGCGGTCTCCGCGGCGGTCAGCACACTGAACCCCAGCGCCATCGCGACCATCGCGCTGTCCACCACCCGCACCGGCACCGGAGCGTCCCGCCCCGCCAGCACCGCCGCGTCGTACGTCCCCGAGATCTCCGCCGACAGATGCAGCGACACCACGGCCTCCGCGCCCGCCTCCGCCGCCCGCCGGTAGGCCGCCGCGAAGGTCTCCGGGCTGGGCCGGGAGGTGGTCACCGGCAGCCGCTCCCGCAGCGCCCGCTCCAGCCGCCTGGCCGCCTCCGGCGTGCCGTCCGGCACCGGCTCACCGTCGAGCACGACCGTCAGCGGCACCACCGTGATCCGGTGCCGCTCCACCTCCGCGGGCGGCAGATGGGCGGTGGAATCCGTGACGATGGCGACAGAGCGGGGCATGGTCCGGAGAGTAGCCGACGGTCTTACCCGCGCTCCCCGGCCCCCGGCCGCTTTCCGCCGCCCTCGATCCCGGGCTCCGGCTCCGCCCCGGCCCCCGGCAGGGCCTCCGGCGGCCCCTCGGCCGGCGCCCAGTGCCGCAGCGCGCTCGCCTCCACCTCGATCTGCGCGTGCAGCGCGTCGAGCGCGTCCACGTCGTGCCGGTGCGCCCGCTCCAGCGCCGCCGAGCGCAGCGAGCCCGCCGACCGTACGATCCGCTCCGCCCGCTCCCGCAGCGCCGGCAGCCGCGCCGCCACCACCCGGCGGTCCGGCTCCCCCGCCATCAGGGCGCCCAGCTCCCCGTCCAGCTGCCGCGCGTGCCCGTACAGCTGGTCCAGCAGCGCCAGCGACTCCCGCAGCCCCGGATCGTCCGCCGCACCCGTCCGCAGGACGCTGCGGGTGCCCTCCAGCGCGCCCCGCAGCTCCCTGCGGGTCCGGGCCACCTCGCCGAGCACGCCGGGCTGCACGGCGCGGGCCGCCAGCGTGGCCTCCGACACCGTGTGGTTCACCTTGTGCCGCAGCTCACGCCCGGCCCGCTCGGCACGCCGCTTCACCGACCGTGCCGTGCGCACCACCAGTGCCACGAACACCAGGAAGGTCAGCACCATCACCGCGATAGCGATCTCCATCCCACCCTCCTCACTCCCGCCAGCCTAGGCCGAACGGCCCCGGAACGGGACGGGGCCGGACCCGGAACCCTCCCGGATTCCGGCCCCGGCCCCGCCCCTACGGCCGTCGTGTCCGCCCGGTCAGGCGGGCACGATGTTCACCAGCTTGGGCGCCCGCACGATCACCTTGCGCACCGCGCCCCCGCCCAGCGCCGCCACCACACCCGGGTCGGCCAGCGCCAGCGCCTCCAGCTCCGCGTCGGCGATCTGCGGCGGCACCTCCAGCCGCGCCTTCACCTTGCCCTTGACCTGCACGACGCACGTGACGGTCTCCTCGACCACGTACGCCGGGTCGGCCACCGGGAAGTCCGCGTGGGCGACACTGCCCTCGTGGCCCAGCCGGTGCCACAGCTCCTCGGCGATGTGCGGGGCCAGCGGCGCCGTCAGCAGCACCAGCGTCTCGGCGACCTGGCGCGGCACCGGGCCGCCCCGCTTGGTCACATGGTTGTTCAGCTCGGTGATCTTGGCGATCGCCGTGTTGAACCGCAGCCCGTGCAGATCGCGGGTCACCCCGTCCACCGCCCGGTGCAGCGCCCGCAGCGTCTCCTCGTCCGGGGCGTCCTCGGTCACCGTGACGGCGCCGGTGGTCTCGTCCAGCACATTGCGCCACAGCCGCTGGAGCAGCCGGTACTGCCCGACGACCGCCCGCGTCTCCCACGGCCGGGAGACGTCCAGCGGGCCCATCGCCATCTCGTACAGCCGCAGCGTGTCCGCGCCGTACTGGGCGGCGATGTCGTCGGGCGAGATCGCGTTCTTCAGGGACTTGCCGATCTTGCCCAGCTCGCGGGTGACCCGCTCACCGCCCCACCAGTACGTGCCGCCCTCGCGCTCCTCGACCTCGGCGGCCGGCACCGGGAAGCCGCGCGCGTCGCGGTAGACGTACGCCTGGATCATGCCCTGGTTGAACAGCTTGTGGTACGGCTCGGCCGAGGACACATGCCCCAGGTCGAACAGCACCTTGTGCCAGAACCGGGCGTACAGCAGGTGCAGCACCGCGTGCTCCGCGCCGCCGACGTACAGGTCCACGCCCCCGGTCGGGATGCCCTCGCGCGGGCCCATCCAGTACCGCTCCAGCTCCGGGTCCACCAGCCGCTCGGCGTTGTGCGGGTCCAGGTAGCGCAGGTGGTACCAGCAGGAACCGGCCCAGTTCGGCATGGTGTTGGTTTCGCGCCGGTACGGCCGCGGACCGCGCCCGTCGCCCAGGTCCAGGGTGACGTTGACCCACTCCTGGTTCCGGGACAGCGGCGTCTCCGGCTGGGTGTCGGCGTCCTGCGGGTCGAAGGTGCGCGGCGCGTAGTCCTCCACCTCCGGCAGTTCCAGCGGCAGCTGCGAGTCGGGCAGCGCGTGCGCGATGCCGTCCTCGTCGTACACGATGGGGAACGGCTCGCCCCAGTACCGCTGGCGGCTGAACAGCCAGTCCCGCAGCCGGTAGTTGACGGTGCCCTCACCCAGGCCGCGCTCGGCCAGCCACGCGGTGACGGTCGCCTTGGCCTCCTCCACGGTCAGGCCGTCCAGCGACACCTCGGGGCCGGCCGAGTTGACCAGCCGCGCCTCCTTGGCGTTGAACGCGTCGTCCCACTGCGCCGGGTCCGTGCCGCGGCCGTCCGTGGGCTCCACCACGCAGCGCATCGGCAGCTCGAAGGCGCGCGCGAACGCGAAGTCCCGGCTGTCGTGCGCCGGCACGGCCATGATCGCGCCGGTGCCGTAGCCCATGAGGACGTAGTCGGCGATGAACACCGGGATCCGCTCGCCGTTGACCGGGTTGGTGGCGTACGCGCCGGTGAACACGCCGGTCTTGACCTTGGCGTCCGCCTGCCGCTCCACATCCGACTTGGCGGCGGCCTGCTTGCGGTACGCGGCCACCGCCGCGCCCGGCGTGGCGTGCCCGCCCGTCCAGGCCTCGCGGGTGCCCTCGGGCCAGGCCGCCGGCACGATGGCCTCGATCAGGTGGTGTTCGGGCGCCAGCACCATGTACGTCGCGCCGAACAGCGTGTCCTGACGCGTCGTGAACACCGTGACGGTGCCCCCATCGCCCGGCTCACCCACCGCGAAGTCGACCCGCGCGCCCTCGGAGCGGCCGATCCAGTTGCGCTGCTGGAGCTTGATGGCCTCGGGCCAGTCGACGGTGTCCAGATCGTCGGCCAGCCGGTCGGCGTAGGCGGTGATCCGCATGTTCCACTGGCGCAGCTTGGCCTTGAAGACCGGGAAGTTGCCGCGCTCGGAGCGCCCGTCGGCGGTGACCTCCTCGTTGGCCAGCACGGTGCCCAGGCCGGGGCACCAGTTGACCGGCGCGTCCGAGGCGTACGCCAGCCGGTACCCGCTCAGCACCTCGGCGCGCTGCGCGGGCGTCAGCTCGCTCCACGGCTCGCCGTCCGGGGTGGCCCGGGTGCCGGCCTCGAACTCGGCGACCAGCTCGGCGATCGGCCGGGCCCGCCCGGCCTCCGTGTCGTACCAGGAGTTGAAGATCTGCAGGAAGATCCACTGGGTCCAGCGGTAGTAGTCCGGGTCGATGGTGGCGATGGAACGCCGCTTGTCGTAGCCCAGACCCAGCCGGCGCAGCTGGCCCTCGTACTTCTCGATGTTGGCCTCGGTGGACACCCGCGGGTGGGTGCCGGTCTGCACAGCGTACTGCTCGGCCGGCAGCCCGAACGCGTCGTAGCCCAGCGTGTGCAGCACGTTGTGGCCGCTCATCCGCAGGAAGCGCGCGTACACGTCGGTGGCGATGTAGCCCAGCGGATGCCCGACGTGCAGCCCCGCACCCGAGGGGTACGGGAACATGTCCATGATGAACTTCTTGGGCTTGGCCGCCTGGGCCGGGTCGTCCGCGAGATCACCGGACGGGTTCGGGGTGCGGTACGTGCCGTGCTGCTCCCAGTAGTCCTGCCAGCGCGCCTCGATGTCCGCTGCCAGGGCGGCGTCGTACTTGTGTGTCTCGCTCATGGTCCTCGAAGCTCCATCGGATCGTCTCTGCCACGCCATGAAAAAACCCCTCGCACAGGAGGGGACCGCCGCGCCGATTCCGGCCCCGGCGCACCAGCGGGGGCCGGCGGTGATTCAGCGCGGCCAGCTAAGCAGAAGGCGTACGGCACGCATGGGCTCAGACTACCGCACGGGCCACAACCGAAAGCGGGCCATCCAGTAACTGGATGGCCCGCTCGGTGAGTGTGGAGCTAAGGAGAATTGAACTCCTGACCTCTTGCATGCCATGCAAGCGCTCTACCAACTGAGCTATAGCCCCTTGTTCTGTTGTCCCCCGCCGGGCTTCCTTCCGGTTTCCCTTCCGGCCCCTTGCGGCGATGCCCTTACTCTACACATGAACCCCGGTGGTTTGCCAAATCGGCTGCGGCGGGCCGCCGTCCGGGGGTTCGTCAGGCGCTGGCGAAGGAGTAGAACCGCTTGAGCGCGCAGTGCTCGTCGAGCAGTCGGCCGTAGATCGGCTCGCCCTCCAGCTCGCGGTAGACCTCGATCGGGTCGCCCTTGATGATGAGCGCCCGCGCGCACTCCACGCACCAGTACTGGTAGCTCGTGTTGACGGGCTGGAGATCGCGGACGATGGGCGTACCGCAGCCGCACCAGTCGCATTTTCTGCTGTGGGCACCCAAGGGAAACGCCTCCGTCAATGCCGGACAGGCCAGGCCGGGGACCCCTCGCCCGGCATTCCCCGATTGTGCCACGGGGGGACCGGGCCCTATAAGGCCCTGGTCACACCTCGTGTGCAAAGGGAGACGCGTTCGAGATCCGCGTGCGATTCCGGCGGACGGTACGGGCCCGGACCGGGGCGGCGGGCGCGTCGGGAAAGGGACGTCTCAGACGTCGTCGCCGATGACCGGCTCGGGTAGCGAGCCCGCGTTGTGCTCCAGCAGCCGCCAGCCGCGCACGCTCTCGCCCAGCACCGACCAGGAGCAGTTGGCCAGCCCGCCCAGCGCCTCCCAGGTGGGCGGCGCGAGACCGATCAGCCGGCCGATGGTGGTACGGATCGTGCCGCCGTGGCTGACCACGACGAGCACCCCGTCCGGCGGCAGCTTCTCCACGGTGCGCTCCACCAGCGGGGCCGCCCGGTCGGCGACCTCCGTCTCCAGCTCACCGCCGCCGCGCCGCACCGGCTCGCCGCGCTTCCAGGCGGCGTACTGCTCGCCGAAGCGGGCCTTGATCTCCTCGTGCGTGAGCCCCTGCCACTCGCCCGCGTACGTCTCGCGCAGCGCCTCGTCGTGGGCGACCGGCAGCCCGGTGACGGCCGCCAGCTCGGCGGCGGTGGCCGCCGTACGGCGCAGGTCGGAGGCGATGATCGCGTGCGGGGACAGCCCGGCGAGCAGCCGCGCGGCCCGCTTGGCCTGGGCCACACCGGTCTCGGTCAGCTCGATGTCCAGGGTGCCCTGGAAGCGGTTCTCCAGGTTCCAGGCGGTCTGCCCGTGCCGCCACAGCACGATCCGCCGGCCGCGCGCGGCGCTCAGCTGAACTCACCGCCCGGTGCCGTCTCCCCGTCCGCCCCGGCGCCCTCACCGGCGTGCGCCGCCGCCTTGCCGCGGGTGGCCAGGGCGTCCGCGGGCAGGTCGAGCTGCGGGCAGTCCTTCCACAGCCGCTCCAGCGCGTAGAACACCCGCTCCTCGGCGTGCTGCACATGCACCACGATGTCCACGTAGTCGAGCAGCACCCAGCGGCCGTCGCGCTCGCCCTCGCGGCGCACCGGCTTGGCGCCCAGCTCCTTGTTCAGCTTCTCCTCGACGCCCTCCACGATCGCCTTGACCTGCCGGTCGTTCGGCGCGGAGGCGAGCAGGAAGGCGTCGGTGATGGCGAGGACGTCACTGACGTCGTAGGCGACGATGTCGTGCGCCAGCTTGTCGGCCGCGGCCTGGGCGGCGGCCTCGATCAGCTCGGTGGCGCGATCCGTTGCGGTCACAGGCGAAGCTTCTCCATCGTTACGGCGGCGGTGGTGGTTCGGCAGCGTCAGTGGATTTCTCCGACGATGTCCTCCCAAGGGTCTCACGGCCCACTGACAGGCTCGGCCCGGTTCTCCCCTGAGCCCGGGCCCGCCGCTACTCTCCGTAATCCTCACCCAGGATGATCGTCACATCGGCGTTGGGCGCGCCGTTCCCTGCCCCCACCACGTCCTCCGGCAGGCCCAGCGTCCTGGCCGCCTCCAGCGCCGTCTCCCGGTGCTCCTCCGCCCCGTACATCACCCGCGAGGTCTCGCTCGCCTCTTCCGCCGTCCGGCTGTCGACCACCGAGAAGCCGCCGTTGATCAGCGCCACCCGGGCCATCTCCCCGCCCTCCGCGCCGCCGGTCGCGTCGGTGACCGAGATCCGCAGCGCGGCCCCCGGGTCGGCGTTCACCACCGTGCCGCCCAGCACGTCCATCACCAGGCCCTCGGCGGTCTCGGCGCTGAGCGTGCCGTCGGTCTCCACCGGCAGCAGGACGGTCTCGTACGCCCCGTCCTGCGCGTAGCCGCCCAGCTGGGCCAGGCTCAGCGCCAGCTCCTCCTCGGACAGCGAGGGGTCGGCGATCAGCCCGACCGCGTGGATGGTCCGGGTCGCGCCGTCCTCCCCGGTCGGCATCTTGGCCAGGATCCCGGCGAGGACCTGGCCGAACCGCTCAAGGCGCGCGTTCTCCGGCTCGTCCGGCTCCCGGTGCGTGGCGTACGCGACGGCGGCCTCGCCGCTGAGCGAGACGTTGTCGCCCAGCGGCACCACCGGCTCGTCCTCCTTGGCGCCGGGCACCTCGACGTCCGTGGTGACGGTGATCCCGCCGAGCAGGTCGACCAGGGTCTCCAGATAGGGGGTGCCCAGCCGCCACGTTCCCTTGATGTCGGCGCCCAGCAGCGCGCCGGCCGCCTCCCGTACCGACCCTGCCGCCTCCTGGGTGACGGCCTGGCCCAGCGTGGTGGTACCGCCGTCCGGGGTGATGGTCAGATCGCCGGGCAGCAGCACGGTGTACCCGCCGCCGGTGGTCTCGTTGGCGACCAGCAGGGCGGTGGAGGCGGTCTCGCCGTCCAGCTCCCGCAGATGCACGATGATCACATCGCGTTTCTGGGCTTCCTCCGTCGCCCCGTCCCCGGCCCCCGGCCCGGACAGGAACGGCAGCCGGTCGGTCGCCCACAGCGCCCCGACCCCGCCGATGAGCGCCAGCACCAGCACGATCACCAGCAGCCTGACCCGCCCCCGGCCGCGCCGCTTGGCCTCCTCGCGGCGCTCGGTGCGGCTCTCGCTGAACTTCAGCCAGTCGATCACGTCCTCCGAGTCGGTGTTCTCCTCCTCGATGAAGGCGAACTGCTCGGTGGCGTACTCCTTGTCCTCCGCGCCCGGCTCCCCGCCGGGCCCGTGCCCCGGGGCGGCGGGGTCCTGCTCCGGGTCCGCCCCGGCGCCGTACCCGGCCTCCGGCCGCCGCTGCTGCGGCACGCCCTGGACCGGCGCGCCCCCCGCCGCCGCGTCCGGCGCCCCGGCGGGCGGGGCGGCCACCGGCGGCTGCTCCCCGGTGTCGTACCCGTACCCCTGCGGATAGCCCTCGTGCGGCGGGTAGGTGTCGGTGATCCGCGGCTGCTGGCCGCTCCCCCAGTCGTACGCCTGCTGCTGATAGCCGTCGTACCCCTGGGCGTCCTGGTACCCCTGGGGCTGCTGATACGGCTCGTACCCCGGGTACCCCTGCTGCTGCGGATGCTGGGGAGCGTCCGGATGCTGCGGATAGGGCTGCTGCTGGTAACCCGACTGGTCCTGCGGCTGCTGGTAGTACGGCTGCGGATCCTCCTCCGGCTGGTACAGGGGGCGCCCGTACGCGTCGTAGCCGTAGATCTGCCCGTACGGATCCTGTCGGTCGTTCACCCGTGCCGCCCTTCAGTCCCTCAGCCGGTTCAGCCTGTCCGCTCCGGAAGGTCAAGGTCCCGGTCCCGGTAGAGGGCGCGCTTGTTGATGTAGCGCACCACCCCGTCCGGCACCAGATACCAGACCGGATCACCCCGGGCGACCCGCTCGCGGCAGTCGGTGGAGGAGATCGCCAGCGCGGGCACCTCCACCAGCGAGACCCCGCCGTTGGGCAGCCCGGGATCGGCGAGGGTGTGACCCGGGCGGGTGACACCGATGAAATGGGCGAGCGAGAACAGCTCCGGGGCGTCCCGCCAGGTGAGGATCTGGGCGAGCGCGTCCGCGCCGGTGATGAAGAAGAGATCCGCGTCCCGGTGGAGTTCCCGCAGTTCCCGCAGCGTGTCGATGGTGTACGTCTTGCCGCCGCGGTCGATGTCGATACGGCTCACCGAGAACTGCGGATTGGACGCGGTCGCGATGACCGTCATCAGATAGCGGTCCTCGGCGGCCGAGACCTGCCGGTGCTCCTTCTGCCACGGCTGCCCGGTCGGCACGAAGACGACCTCGTCGAGGTGGAACCGGGCCGCCACCTCACTGGCGGCGACCAGGTGGCCGTGATGGACCGGGTCGAACGTCCCGCCCATCACACCGAGCCGCCGCCTCCCGGCAGTTATCCCGTCTCCCATAAGCCGACCCTCGCTGGTGGTTGCCGCTGAGGCCGTACGGCTCAGCGGTCGCGGTTGAGACGGGTGGTGATCCACAGGAGCACCAGCAGCCCCGCGAGCGTGCCGGCGCCGATGAAGTACGGGTTGAGGCTGTCGTGCCCGCCGCCCTCGCTCGCGAGTGTGGTCAGGGCTTCGGCGGTGCTGCTGGGCAGGTTCATGAACGGACCTATCCGGAACGAGACGGCTGGGACGTAGGCTCATCGTAAGCGGACGCGTCCGCCACGGCCTCCCGCCCCCACCACTGGGGGTGCCCCGCGGTGCGGAAGGCCGGGCCGGACGGCGCTCACACCAGACGTCATGAGGGGGCCCGATGAGCGACGACACCGGATCCGACGAGGCAACGCCCGACCCCGCAGCCCTCAACCGCGAGCGGCTCCCCGGCCGGAACCGCCGCCGGTTCCCCGGCATATCCTCCCGCGCCTACGAACACCCCGCCGACCGCTCGGCCCTGGTCGCGCTGCGCAAGCTGACCGGCTTCGACACCGTCTTCAAGGCGCTCAGCGGCATGCTGCCCGAGCGCAGCCTGCGGCTGATGTTCCTGTCCGACTCGGTCCGCGTGGACGAGCGGCAGTTCGCCCACCTGCACCAACTCCTCCTGGACGCCTGCGACACGCTGGACCTGGACACCGTCCCGCCGATGTACGTCAGCCAGGACCCGAAGCCCAACGCCATGTGCATCGGCCTGGACCAGCCCATCATCGTGCTCACCACCGGGCTCGTCGAACTCCTCGACGAGGACGAGATGCGCGCCGTCATCGGCCACGAGGTCGGCCACGCCCTGTCCGGGCACGCCGTCTACCGCACCATCCTGCTCTTCCTCACCAGCATCGCCGTCCGGGTGGCGTGGATCCCGCTGGGCAACATCGCCATCATGGGCATCGTCACGGCGCTGCGCGAATGGTTCCGCAAGTCCGAACTCTCCGCCGACCGCGCCGGACTGCTCGTCGGCCAGGACCCGCAGGCTTCCCTGCGCGGCCTGATGAAGCTCGCCGGCGGCAACAACCTGCACCACATGAACGTCGACGCGTTCCTCGACCAGGCCAAGGAGTACGAGGCGGGCGGCGATCTGCGCGACTCGGTGCTGAAGATCCTCAACGTCCTGCCACGCACCCACCCGTTCGCCGCCGTCCGCGCCGCCGAACTGCACCGCTGGGCCGCCAGCCGCGACTACCAGCGCATCATGGACGGCCACTACCCGCGCCGCGACACCGACGCGGACGCCTCCGTCAGCGGCTCCGTCCGGGACTCGGCGGGCCACTACGCCCAGGCGGTGAAGAACAGCAAGGACCCGCTCATGAAGCTGGTCTCGGACGTCGCGGGCGGGGCGGGCGACCTCGGCGGCAAGCTCCGCGACTTCGCCACCGGCCGCACCGGTACTAGAAAAGCCCCGCCTCGCGAGCCGGGTCAGGACTCGGCAGCGCCGTAGCGTCCAGCGCCCCGCACAGCGGAATGTGGTCGGCATCGGCGGTGTACGGATCGGTGCCGGCCGGCTGGGAGTCACCGGCCCGCTCCCCGGCGAACAACGGCCGCAGCGGGCCGTCCGGATCGGCGCCGCAGTCCATCGGCCCGGCCAGCAGATCCGCCTGCCGCAGGATCACGGTCCGCTCCTCGATGCCCTGCTCCCCGAAGAGCATCTCCACCTCGCGCCGCACCGTCAGCAGCGTGGCCGGCTCCTGCGGGCCCGCCCCGGCCGGCCGGACCGCGTACACCGTGACATGGCGCGCCGTCACCTGGAGCACGTCCTCCGCGCTCTCCGCGAACGAGAAGGTGCCCTCCACCCGCACTCGCGGATCGGCCAGTTCGACCTCCTGCGGGTCGAAACTCACCAGCCAGGCCGTCAGCGGGGCCGCCGCCGAGCCGCCCGCGACCGCCCGGTCCAGCTGCCGCCGCTGCTGCGGATCCAGCAGGTCGCGCACCGGCACCACCGTCGTCCCGGTCAGCACGTCGTGGGTGAGCGCGCTGGCCGCGATGTACTCCTTCGCCAGCGTCAGCGCCGTCAGCACCTGTTCGCGGGTGAAGTGCGCGGTGGCCCGCGCGTCGGGCAGCAGCACCCCGGCCGGACCGGAGCCGAAGTCCCGCGCCGGGCTGGTCTCGAACAGCTCGGCCGTGTCCACCGAACCGGGCACCACACCGGCCGGGGCCAGCGGCACCAGCGTGGACAGCGGCGGCTGGAGGACCTGCGTCCCCCCGCGCCCGTACGGGGCGCCGTTCCCCAGATAGAGGGCGGCGCCGAAGGCCAGCAGAATGATCACCCCGAGCGCCAGCCCCTGCCGCGGCACTCTCCTGCGCTCCTCCGGAGGGCGGCTGCGCACTGCCGCACCGTGGTCCTCCAGCCGCTCCCGTGCCGAGAACTCCTGGAGGCGTGCGGCATTGACAAATGACTCGTCGAAGACGGTGGATGCGTATTCCTCGTCCCCGCTGCCCGGGAGCCCCCCGGGGTCCGAACGCCCGGCCACCCGTCCAGCGTACGGTCACCGGCGGACGGCCAACACCCCTTACCCGCCCTTTACAAGCCCTCCTCCGGCTCGTCCTGCTCGCTCGCCGGCGGCAGCAGGTCCTGATCGCCCGATCGCTGAACGGCTATGAGCGCGAAGGCGATCACGCTGATCCCCATCACCACGGCCAGCACACAGGCCACCGGCCGCTGCCAGCGCACCGGCCGCCAGGCGGGCGGCGGACCGCTCTGCGCGGGCCCGGCTATGGCGGGCCCGGGAACGGGCGGCGGGACCGCCACCTCGCTGGTACGGGCCGGCTCCTCGTCCTCCTCGTCGGGCGGGAGGTAGCGCAGATAGTCGGAGCGGTCGAAGCGCCCCTCGTCGTCATCGTGCTCGCCGTACAGCCCCTGCGCTTCGGCGGCTTCGGACTCCGCCCGTTCCAGCGCGGCGTACAGAATCCGCTCCGCGGCGGTCGGCTCATGGATCTCGGCGGCTTGGACAAATGCGTCGTCGAGCACCACCGAGGTGAAGACCTCATCGGCGGCGCCGCGTTCCTGGTTGTCTGGCCTGTCTCCGTCCGGGAACGGCAGGCCCCCCACGTCATCCGGCACGCATCCCAGCGTAGGCGGATTGGCGGCGCGGGGGGAGGGTCGCTCGTAATTCACTCGCGGGTGTGACCGTCCCCGGTGACCACATACGTCGTCGAGGTCAGCTCCGGCAGCCCCATCGGGCCCCTGGCGTGCAGCTTCTGGGTCGAGATGCCGATCTCGGCGCCGAAGCCGAACTGTCCGCCATCCGTGAACCGCGTGGAGGCGTTGACCATCACGGTCGCCGAATCCATCCGCGCGACGAACCGCCGCACCGCACCCGTGTCCCGGGCCACGATGGCCTCGGTGTGCCCGCTGGTCCACCGCCGGATGTGCGCCACGGCCGCGTCCAGGTCGTCCACGACGGCGGCGGCGATGTCCAGGCTCAGATACTCGGCCGCCCAGTCCTCGTCGGTGGCCTCGGTCACCGCGACACCGGCCTGCTCCCCCGCCTTGCACCAGGCCGCGTCCCCGTGCACCGTGACCCCGGCCTCCGCCAGGGCGCCGAGCGCGAGCGGCAGGAACCGCTCGGCGACGGCCGCGTGCACCAGCACCGTCTCGGCGGAGTTGCACACCGAGGGCCGCTGGGCCTTGGAGTTCACCAGGATCCTGACGGCCATGTCCAGGTCGGCGCTCTCGTCCACGTACACGTGGCAGTTGCCGACCCCGGTCTCGATGACCGGCACCGTCGACTCGCTGACGACGGTGCGGATCAGCGACGCCCCGCCGCGCGGGATGAGCACGTCGACGAGCCCGCGCGCGGTCATCAGCTCCCGCACCGACTCCCGGCTCTCCCCGGGCACCAGCTGGACGGCGTCGGCCGGCACCCCGGCGGAGACCACCGCGTCCCGCAGCACCCCCACGATGGCCGTGTTGGAGGAGTAGGCGGAGGAGGAACCGCGCAGCAGCACCGCGTTCCCCGACTTCAGACAGAGCGCGGCGGCGTCCACCGTCACATTCGGCCGGGCCTCGTAGATGATCCCGACCACCCCGAGCGGCACCCGCACCTGGCGCAGCTCCAGACCGTTCGGCAGCGTGGAGCCGCGCACCACCTCGCCCACCGGGTCGGGCAGCGCCACCACGTCCCGTACGTCGGAGGCGATGGCGGCCACCCGCTGCGGGGTCAGGGTCAGCCGGTCGATGATGCCGGGGGCGGTGCCCGCGGCGCGCGCCCGCTCGATGTCCTCCCCGTTGGCGGTGACGATCTCCTGCGCCCGCGCCTCCAGGGCGTCCGCGATGGCCAGCAGCGCCCGGTCGCGCACGGCGCGCGGCAGCGGAGCCAGCTCGGCGGCGGCCTCCCGGGCCCGCCGGGCGGTAGCGATGACAGGGGAATCCACGACGCTGCTCATGCCACCAGCGTAACGGCGCGCTCACCCCGTCCCGCCGGGCGTCCACAGTCCGGTCAGAAGGGGTGCACCCCGACGGGTACGGCCCTGGCCGGGCCGCAGCCCTCCGCGATCCGCTGCTGGTAGGTCTCCCGGCCGATCACCTCCAGGCCGACGATCTCCCAGGCCGGGAGCCGCGCGGTCCGCCGGTGCTCGCCCCACAGCCGCAGCGCCACGGCGGCGGCGTCGTGCAGGTCGCGGGCCTCCTCCCAGTACCGGATCTCGGCGTGATCGCTCGCGTACCGGCTGGTCAGCAGGAACGGATGGTCGTGCGCCAGCCGCTCAAGACCGCCGCGCACCTCACCCAGCGGGACCGCGCTCCCGGCGACGCTGAGGGTGATGTGCCACAAGCGGGCGGCCTCCCGCTCCCCGGCGGTGTTCCGGGTGACGCCCTGCTCGCGCTGCTCTCCGACGCTGGCCAGTCGTCTCACCGGCAGCCTCCTGACGTGGTACTGACATGTGGCCGGCCCGACACGCGAGGACCGCGTCTCAAAGTTGACCAGCTCATGGACGGCCGTGGGGCCGTTTCCGGGATCCTTGCCGGAAAGGCTTATGCCCGCATCAGCACAAGGTCATCACGGTGAACGACCTCGCGTTCGTAGGCGGGCCCCAGTTCCCGGGCCAGTTCCCGGGTGGAGCGGCCGATGAGCTGGGGGATCTCGCGGGCGTCGAAGTTGACCAGACCGCGGGCGACGGCCTGCCCGGCGGCGTCACGCAGTTCGATCGGTTCTCCGGCCGTGAACTCCCCTTCGACCGCGGTGATCCCGGCCGGCAGCAGCGAACTGCCCCGCTCGGTGACCGCCCGCACCGCGCCGTCGTCCAGGACGACGGCGCCCCGGGGCACGGAGGCGTGCGCCAGCCACAGCAGCCGCCCCGCCGAGCGCCGCCCGGTGGCCCGGAAGTACGTCCCGGTGGCGGCCCCGGCCAGCGCCTCCCCGGCGTGCCCGGCGGAGGTCAGCACCACGGGGATCCCGGCCTCGGTGGCGATGGAGGCGGCCTCGACCTTGGTGACCATCCCGCCGGTCCCCACCCCGGACTTCCCGGCCTTCCCGATCTCGACCCCCGCCAGATCCTCCGGCCCGGCCACCTCCTCGATCCGCCGTGTCCCGGGCTTGCGCGGATCGCCGTCGTAGAGCCCGTCCACGTCGGAGAGCAGCACGAGCAGATCGGCCCGCACCAGATGCGCCACGAGCGCGGCGAGCCGGTCGTTGTCGCCGAACCTGATCTCGTCGGTGGCGACCGTGTCGTTCTCGTTGACGACGGGCACGACCCCCAGCTCCAGCAGCTCGTCGAGCGTGCGGTAGGCGTTGCGGTAGTGCGCGCGCCGGCTGGTGTCGTTCGAAGTGAGCAGCACCTGCCCGACCCGCCGCCCGTACCGGGCGAACGAGGCGGTGTACCGGGCCAGCAGCAGCCCCTGCCCGACACTGGCGGCGGCCTGCTGCCGCGCCAGATCGGAGGGCCGCCGCGCGAACCCGAGCGGCGCGAGCCCGGCGGCGATGGCGCCGGAGGACACCAGGACGATCTGCCGGTCCTCCTGCTTCACCAGCACATCGACGAGCGCGTCCACCCGGTCGGCGTCAAGCCCCCCGGCGGCCGTCGTCAACGACGAGGACCCCACCTTGACAACCACCCGCCGAGCCCCGAAAACCCCCTGCCGCACCGCACCCACCGACGTACACCCTCACGACTCGCTCCAGTCTTGCCTCCCCAACCTATGCCACGAGCGAGGTCACACACCCCCGGGTTTCTCTCCCTCCGAAGCTTGTGAACGGGGCGGCCCGCTGGGATCGCATCACGTCAATCACCGGAGATCCACAGATAACCCCTGCTCCTGACCACCTCGTCCAGAATGGACTTGAACTCCGCGGCATCGCCCTTTGCGTCGAAATTCCGCTCCAGCAAGAGGTCGATCTCACCCATTACCCGCAACAACTGGGGAGAGTTGAACATCGTGTCACCGTGAGGATGAACTCCCGCCAGAAGGGCATCGGCATCAACGTGTGGCAAGATCGCTTCGAGGTGCGCCCCGGCTTGCCTGCCTGCATGAACCCGCTGATGATTCTGATCTTCGATGTAGACCGCAAGGCCCATGGAAGCTCCACTCCATTGCGTGGGCTCGGCCAGGAAAGACCGAGCTGATCCCACGAACAATCATCCGGACACCGACGGCTTCGGAACAAGGTGCACGCTGATGACGGGCCCGGCCCGAGCCGGTCCGGACGCTTCCGCCTGGTCCCCGCTCAGCCCTGCGAGACGCCGTCCACCGGGCCCGCCGGGCGGTAGACCGTGAGTGCCTGGCGGCGTTTGCCCAGGACCAGGCCGCCGGTGGACAGTTCCCTGACCTCCCCGTCGTACGCGAACAGCACCTGCCGCTCCGCCGTCTCCAGCCGCAGCCGCGGCACCTGGGCGGTGACCAGGACGCGGGAGTTGTGGAGCGTCCCGGTGAGCACCGCGAGCAGCAGCCGGACGCGGGCCAGGGGCAGCGAGCCGTCCACCGTCCGGATGTCGAGCAGGCCGTCGTCGAGGCTGGGCCGGTGGGTGGGGGCGAACCCGGCGGGGTGGTAGACGCCGTTCCCCGCGAACAGCAGCCACAGCCGGCGCTCGGTGCCGTTGATCACCACCGTGCTGGGGCGGCTCGTGGCGAGCACGGTGGCCAGGGCGACGGCCAGCGCGGGCCACTTGCCGAGCCACTTCTCCAGTTTCTCGCGGCGGTGCACCAGTTCGGGGTAGACGCCGAGGCTGAAGGTGTTGAGGAAGATCTTCTCCCGTGACCCGTCCGTGGAGGCGGCCCGGCCGAGGTCGACGCGGACCGCGTCGCCCGCCCGGAGGGCCTCGGCGACCTCGGACACCGTCTCGATGCCGAGGTCGGCGGCGAAGTGGTTGAACGTTCCGCCGGGGAAGACCGCGAGCGGCACCCCGTGCCGTACGGCCGCGCCCGCCGCCGCGTTGACGGTGCCGTCGCCGCCGCACACCCCGAGCGCGCCACCGTCCCGTGCGGCCCGTTCGGCGGCGTCGTCCAGCAGCTCCACCAGGTCGTCGTCGGGCTCCAGGGTGCGGAGGTCGGCCTGGGGCAGCAGTTCCCGCAGTTCGTCCGCCACCCGGCCGTTGAACCCGGAGCCCGGGTTGACGATCAGCGAGACGCCTGCCCCCTCCGCCAGGGCGGGTGCGGGCAGCCGCGGCCGTACGGCGATGGCGGGCGTCTCGGGCCGGGTGGGCCACCAGTGCGAGGTCAGGGCGGCGGCAGCGGCGCCGATCGCCACCCCGGCCAGGACGTCGCTCGGGTAGTGCACCCCGACGTACACCCGCGACAGCGCGACGGCCCCGGCCAGCGGCGCCACCAGCAGCGCGGCGCGCGGCGACTCCAGCGCGACCCCGAAGGTGAACGCGGCGGCCGAGGCGGAGTGCCCGGACGGGAACGAGGTGGTGTGCGGCGTGCGGCGCAGCCGCCGGGCCACCGGTACCTGGTCGATGACGGGCCGGGTCCGCCGGGTGGTGGGCTTGGCGATCAGGTTGCTCACGGCGGAGGCGACGGCCAGCGAGCCGAGGCCGCGCAGGGCACCGCGCCGTGCGCTGCGCCCGCCCAGCACTCCGAGGGCCGCCGCGGTCCCGGCCCACAGCACACCGTGGTCGGCGGCCCGGCTGATGCGGGGCAGCACGCTGTGCACGCCGCGCGGCCGGGCAGCGGCCAGGCGGGCGAACAGTACCCGGTCGAGATCTCGCGCGCGGAACCTTCTGCCGAATGCGGTCATGACGGCCCGCCTACCCCGGCTGTCGCCGGTTCATCCGAGGGGCCGCGTCCTGGTGCGCCCGCGTGCGTGGCGCGTGTCACCGGCGTGCGCATCTCACCGCCCGCCCTGCAGGGGCTGCCACCCGGCCACCGCGCGGACCACCGCGTCCAGCGTGTCCGCCTGGCTCACCGGGGCCGACTTCGGGACCGTGAAGGCGTGGCCCGCGTGCGGGATCTCCGTCACCTTCGTCCCCTCCGGGAACTCACCGGGACTGCCGAAGGGGTCCTTGCCGCCCTGGACCACCAGCAACGGCACCGTCACCGCCGCGAGTTCGTCCGCACGGGACCGCTCCGGCCGCCCCGGCGGGTGGAGGGGGAAGGAGAGCGCGAGCACCGCGTGGGCGCCGAGTTCCGTCGCCGTGCGGCAGGCCACCCGGGCACCGGCGCTGCGGCCACCGGCGACGACCGGCAGTTCCATGCCCTTCAGCGCCGGCCACAGCTCCCGCCAGGCGGCGTCCAGGGTCCTGGGCGCGGGAGCGACCCGTTTGCCCGCCACCCGCCACGGCTGCTCCACCAGCGCCACGGTCACCCCCCGGTCCGGCAACGCCGCCGCCAGGGCCGCCAGGTCCCGCGCCTCGATACCGCCGCCCGCGCCGTGCCCGAGCGCCAGGACGGTACGGGCCCGCGCCGCCCGGTGCCAGGTGATCCGGGCCTCCCCCACCGGGGTATGCACTGTCTCGATCATGCCGTTCAGTGTGCGCCCGGACGGCCCGGTGCACCGGCTGATTCCCGTCTCCGAGGTGTGTCGGGATGACTGCGGCCGGTAGGCTTCACCGAACAGTCTTCACATTTTCAGATGCTATTCATTCATACCCTGATGGGCCTACGATGAGTACACAAACCGGTCACACGCCGGACGTCAGCGTCATCATCGCCGCATACAACGCCATGCCGTACCTCACCAAGAGCGTCACCTCCGCTCTGGAACAGAGCATCGGCCGCGACCGGCTGGAGATCATCGCTGTCAATGACGGCTCCACCGACACCACCGGTGCGGAACTCGACCGACTGGCGGCGGAACACCCCGCCACCATCACCGTCCTCCATCAGGAGAACTCCGGCAGCGCCGCCGGTCCCCGGAACCGGGCTCTCGATCACGCCCGCGGCCGTTTCGTCTTCTTCCTCGACGCCGACGACTACCTGGGTCCCGAAGCCCTGGAACGCATGGTCGGCGCGGCCGACCGCAATGGCACCGATGTCGTCCTCGGCAAGACCATCGGTGTCGGCGGCCGTAAATCGCCCACCATGTACAAGAAGAGCGAGGAGAAAACCGATGTCTTCTCCTCCCGCGTCTACTGGACGCTCAATCCGATGAAGCTCTTCCGCCGCGAGCTGATCGAGAAGCACGGGCTCCGCTTCGGGCACGATCTGAAAGTCGGCGAGGACCAGCCTTTCACCGCACTCGCCTATCTGCGCGCCGCCGGCATATCCGTGGTCGCCGACTACGACTGCGTCTACTGGGTGCACCGCGACGACGGCGGCAACAGCACCAAGACCGTCAAGGAACTGGACTCGCGCGTCCGTGTGCTCCAGCACATGATGCCGCTGGTCGCCGACGAGGTACCCGAGGGCCCGCAGCGCGATCATCTGCTGCACCGTCACCTCGACACCGAACTCCCCTGGGTGCTGCGCCGGCTCCCCCAGCTCGAAAGCCGGGCGGAGCAGGAACGCATCGTCGCGGACCTCCGCCCGCTCTTCGACGCGTACTACACCGACGCACTCGCCGCCCGGCTCCCCGCCATGCTGCGCCTCCAGTGCCACCTCGTGCGGCACGGCATGCTCGACGAACTGCTCACCGTCCGCCGGTTCAACGAGGTCCCCGCCGCCGAGCGCGTCTTCGACGTCACCGTCGAGGACGGCCGGGCGTACGCCCACTACCCGTACTTCCGCGACGACACCGTCAAGATCCCGGACGCCGTCTACGACTACACCGACCAGGTCACCATCCGCCAGGACCTCCGCCGTCTCCACCTCGACCCGGCCACCGGCACCCTGCGCATCGAGGGAACGGCACGGTTCCACCGCGTCGACCGACAGGAGCCGAGCACCACGCTCGTCCTGCGCGAGCGGGACGGCGACACCGAGCACCGGATCCCCCTGGATCCCGGCGCTCCGCTCGTCCTCCCCCTGCTGACCGCCGCCGGTGGCACGGCGCTCCCGGCCGGCACCTGGGATGCTTTCGTCTCCCTCACCACCGCGGGCCTCACCAAGGAGGCCCGGATCGGCTCCCGTTCCGAGGACCTCGACACCGCGCCCGCGGACCACGAACTGCGCGACGGCACCCAGCTCCGCCCCGTCCGGGCCTACTTCACCCCGCGCGGCAACCTCAGCGTGAAGACCGGCGCGCCCGTCTCCCGGCTCAAGCGCGAACTCAGACCCGACGAGGTCCGCTGGTCCCCCGAGGACCCCTCCCGCCTTCTCCTGAGCGGCACCCTGCGCGGCCTCGACCCCTCCGGCGAGCGGCTGCTGATCCGGCTCACCGACGCCGAGGGACATCGCGAGGAGTACACCACCGACGTCGACCCCGCCACCGGCCGCTTCGAGCAGGCCGTCCCCCTCGCCGCCGGCGAGTGGCGCGTGCACTGGCTGCTCGACGTGCCCGGTGCGACCCCGCGCCGGGCCACCCTCGCCGTCGAGGTGCCGCGCGACCTGCCGGTCACGCAGTGGCGCCGCCGGCTGGTGCAGTTCTGGTACGCCAAGCCGCTGCCCGCAGCCAAGACCAAGACGCTCACCCTCCGGGTCGGCCGCAAG
>NZ_JBHWJL010000008.1:0-42650 GCF_042731495.1 Streptomyces sp. NPDC059853 | reverse complement strand
GGACATCCCGGGCGGGGCGGCCTGCTGTGCCGTGCGGCGTCGCGGGTCAGACCGTGCGCATCGCCAGGACCACGTTGTGGCCGCCGAAGCCGAACGAGTTGTTCAGCGCGGCGATCCGGCCCGACGGCAGCTCGCGCGGCGCGCCGCGCACGATGTCCGCGTCCGCCACCTCGGGGTCGATCTCGTCCAGGTTCCGGGTGGCGGGGGCCGTGCGGTGGTACAGCGCCAGGACGGTGGCCACCGTCTCCACGCCGCCCGCGCCGCCCAGCAGGTGGCCGGTCATCGACTTGGTGGCGGAGATCGCCACGTGGTCGAGGTCGTCGCCCAGCACCTTGCGCATGGCCTTGATCTCCGCCACGTCGCCCTGCGGCGTCGAGGTGGCGTGCGCGTTGACGTGGACCAGTTCCTTCGGGTCGAAGTCGGTGGTCTCCTGGAGGTGCTCCAGCGCCGCCGCGATGCCCCGGCCGGTCGGCTCGGGCTGCGCGATGTGGTGGCTGTCGGCCGACAGGCCCTGGCCGATCACCTGGCAGTAGACCCGGGCACCGCGCCGCGCCGCGTGCTCGGCGGACTCCAGCACCACCACGCCGGAACCCTCGCCCATCACGAAGCCGTCGCGCGCCGTGTCGTAGGGGCGGGACGCGCCCTGCGGGTCGTCGTTGTTCTTGCTCATCGCCATCATGTTGGCGAACGCCGCGATCGGCAGCGGGTGGAGGCACGCCTCCGTACCGCCCGCGACCACCACGTCGGCGCGGCCGCTGCGGATCATCTCCACCGCGTAGCCCAGCGCCTCGGAGCCGGACGCGCAGGCGCTGACCGGGGCGTGCACCCCGGCCCGGGCGCCGATCTCCAGGCCGATGTTGGCGGCCGGGGCGTTCGGCATGAGCATGGGCACGGTGTGCGGGGAGACCCGCCGGGCGCCCTTCTCCTTCAGCACGTCGTGCTGGTCGAGCAGCGTGGTGATGCCGCCGATGCCGGAGGCCACGACCGCGCCCAGCCGGTCCGGGCTCACCTGCGACTCGTCCTCGCCGGCCTTGCCGGTGAAGCCCGCGTCCGCCCACGCCTCACGCGTCGCGATCAGCGCGAACTGCGTGGAACGGTCCAGCTTGCGGGCCAGCGGCCGGGCCAGCACCTCGGTCGGCTCGACCGAGATGCCCGCCGCGAACCGTACGGGCAGCTCGGCCGCCCACTCCTGCTCCAGGGGCCGCGCGCCGGACTTTCCGGCCAGCAGGGCTTCCCAGGTTGACGCGCTGTCGCCACCCAGCGGTGTGGTTGCGCCGATGCCGGTGACAACCACCGTTCGATTGGTCGCGTTCACGGGACTTTCCTATCCGCTCGTCAGGTTTCAGAGGTACAGGGGTACCGCGCCACCACGGGGTGGCGACATGCGTCGGTGCCGACGGTGCGGCGGTTCAGCTCTGGTGCGTGAGGATGTAGTTGGCGGCGTCGCCGACGGTCTTCAGGCCCTTGACGTCGTCGTCCGGGATCTTGACGTCGAAGCGCTCCTCGGCGGCCACGACCACCTCGACCATGGACAGCGAGTCGACGTCCAGGTCGTCGGTGAACGACTTGTCCTCAAGCACATCCTCCGCGGGGATCCCGGCGATCTCGTTCACGATCTCACCGAGACCAGCGATGATCTCTTCCTTGGTGGCAGCCATTGCCGCGCTCCTTCAGTGTGCTGCGGTGGGTACCGCATCTGGGTGATGAAACGGCCCGGCGCTCGCCGTGCCGACTCAGTTGTGCTTAGGGGAGAGTAACGACCGTCGCGGCGTACACGAGCCCCGCCCCGAAGCCGATGACGAGAGCGGTGTCCCCGCTCTTCGCCTGACCGGTCGCCAGCATCCGCTCCATGGCGAGCGGAATGGAGGCGGCCGACGTGTTTCCGGTGGTCTCCACGTCCCGGGCGATGGCGACGTGCTCGGGCAGCTTCAGGGTCTTCACCATCGAGTCGATGATGCGCATGTTGGCCTGGTGCGGGATGAACACATCCAGGTCGGCGGCGGTGATCCCGGCGGCGTCCAGCGCCTGCTGGGCCACCTTCGCCATCTCGAACACCGCCCAGCGGAAGACCGTCTGGCCCTCCTGGCGCAGCGCCGGGAACTTGACCTCGCCGTGGGAGTCCACCGGCAGGTCGGAGACGTCACCGCTGCGGAACCGGTCCCACGGCACGGTCTGCGCGATGACGTCCGCCTTGTCGCCCTCCGAGCCCCACACGGTGGGACCCATGGCGGGCTCCTCGGAGGGGCCGAGGACGACCGCGCCCGCGCCGTCGCCGAACAGGAAGGCCGTGGAGCGGTCCTCCTTGTCGGTGAGGTCGGACAGCCGCTCCACCCCGATGACCAGGACGTACCGGGCGCTGCCGGAGACGATCAGGCCCTTGCCGACCGCCAGGCCGTAGCCGAAGCCGGCGCAGGCGGCGGAGATGTCGAACGCGGCGGCGTTGCCCGTCCCCAGCTTGTGGGCGATCTCGGTGGCCACGGACGGGGTCTGCATGAAGTGCGAGACGGTGGCCACCACGACGGCGCCCACCTGGTCGGCGGTGATCCCGGCGTCCGCGATGGCCTTCCCCGCGGCGTCCAGGGACATCGAGGCGACCGTCTCGTCCTCGCCCGCCCAGTGCCGGGTCGCGATGCCCGAACGGGAGCGGATCCACTCGTCGGAGGAGTCGATGTGCTTGAGGATCTCCTCGTTCGGTACGACCCGGGCCGGGCGGTAGCCGCCGACCCCGAGGATACGCGCGTGCGGCGCGCCCGTGCCGGGACTGATGGTGGCGGTCATACTCGATGACTCCTCTTCGCCGTTATTCGCTTGATTCGCCGGCGCCGGCGCCGGCGTGGGCCGCGGCGAGCAGCTCGCGGGCCTGGGGCAGCTCCTCCGGGGACTTGATCGCCAGCTGGGCGACCCCCTTCAGATTGCGCTTGGCCAGCCCCGCCAGGGTCCCGCCCGGGCACAGCTCCACCAGCGCGGTCGCCCCCAGGCTCCGGAAGGTGTCCATGCACAGGTCCCAGCGCACCGGGCTGGAGACCTGCGACACCAGGCGGCTCACGATCTCCTTGCCGCTGCGGACGACCTCGCCGTCGGCGTTCGACACGTACCGCACCGAGGGGTCCGGGTCGGCGGCGCTGACGTCCCGGACGGCTGCCTCCATGGCGGCCACCGCGGGCGCCATGTGCCGGGTGTGGAAGGCCCCGGCCACCTTGAGTGCGATGACCCGCGCCTTCTCGGGCTTGTCGGCGGCCAGGGCCGCCAACTGCTCCAGGGTACCGGCGGCCACGATCTGGCCGCCGCCGTTGTTGTTGGCCGGGGTCAGGCCGAGCGCGCCGAGCTTCGTCGCGACCTCGTCCGGGTCACCGCCCAGTACGGCCGACATCCCGGTCTCCGTGACCGCCGCCGCCTCGGCCATCGCCAGACCGCGCCTGCGGACCAGCGTCATGGCCTCCTCGTCGCTCAGCACCCCGGCGATGGCCGCCGCGGCCAGCTCGCCGACGCTGTGGCCCGCGACGACGCCGGAGTACCGGGTGTCCTCGCCGAGCAGCGCGCGGGCGGACAGCAGGGCACCGGCGACCAGCAGCGGCTGGGCCACGGCGGTGTCGCGGATCTCGTCGGCGTCGGCCTCCGTGCCGTAACGGACCAGGTCCAGGCCGATCGCGTCGGACCACGCGGTCAGCCGGTCACCGGCGCCGGGGACGTCGAGCCAGGGGCGCAGAAAGCCGGGCGCCTGTGCGCCTTGGCCGGGAGCTACGAGTACGAACACCCTCACACTCTCTCTTGGCCAAGGGTCTCCCCGCCGGTGGGGACGGGGACGAAGAACGGCTGATCGAGTTGTGAGGACCCCACAAGGTGCGGGGGGTGGGTGGCCCGTACGGTCACACCCGCTGCTCCCCGTCGGCGAGCCGGCCGAGCATCAGCGCGATGCGCAGCGTAAAGGCCGATCGGACGTCGGACGGCGGCCACCCGGTGACGTCCGTCACACGCCGCAGACGGTAGCGGACGGTGTTGGGGTGCACAAACAGCATCCTGGCGGCACCCTCCAGGGAGCTGGCCTGCTCCAGATAGACACTCAGTGTTTCCAGCAGCGCCGCGCCCGACTGCTGGAGCGGTCTGTAGATCTCCTCCACCAGCAGGGTCCTGGCGACCGGATCACCCGCCATGGCCCGTTCGGGCAGCAGATCGTCCGCGAGGACGGGGCGCGGGGCGTCCGGCCAGGCGGCGCACGCCCGGAGTCCGGCGGCGGCGGCCTGCGCGGAGCGGGTGGCGGCCCGCAGGTCCCCGACCACGGGACCCGCCACCACCGGGCCGGAGGCGAACGGGCCGATCAGCGACTTGGCGGCGGCCAGCGGATCGTCGCTGCCTCCGGTGATCACCACCAGCCGCTTGCCGAGCACCCCGGTCAGCACCTGGAGCTTGGCGTACCGGGCGGCGCGCCGGATCGCCTCGACCGTCAGCTCGCTGTCCCCGTTGGGCGCGCTGCCGAGCAGCACCGTCACATGGTCGGGCGAGGACCAGCCGAGCGCGGCGGCCCGGGAAAGATCACCCTCATCGGCTTCCCCGGACACCACCGCGTTGACGACCAGGGATTCGAGCCGGGCGTCCCACGCGCCGCGCGCCTCGGCGGCCTGCGCGTACACCTGTGCGGTGGCGAAGGCGATCTCCCGGGCGTACACCAGCAGGGCGCCGCGCAGCGCCTCCTCCTGGCCGGGGGCGGCGATCTCGTCGACGGCGGTCTCGACCACCTCGATCGTGGTGCGGACCATCTCCACCGTCTGCCGCAGGGTGATCGCCCGGGTCAGCTCGCGCGGGGCGGTGCCGAACACATCGGTGCTGATGGCCTGCGGGGTCTCGGGGTGCCGGAACCACTCGGTGAACGCCGCGATGCCGGCCTGGGCGACCAGGCCGATCCAGGACCGGTTCTCCGGTGGCATGGCGCGGTACCAGGGGAGCTGCTGGTCCATCCGGGTGATCGCGGCGGCCGCAAGCTTCCCGGACGACTGTTCGAGGCGGCGGACGGTGGCGGCGTGCGGGTGGTTCTGATCGGCATCGGACACGGGTCCAGCCTGCCTCATCCGGCGGGTGCTCATTCCCGGCGGGGGTGTCCGGGCGGGTGGATACGGTGGGGCCATGCTTGACGAACGGGTACGGGTGCAGCGCGGGCAGGACCGGCACCGGGGCGGGGAGCCGGCGGAGGGCATCGACAGCCGGTACGCCTTCTCCTTCGGGGGCCACTACGATCCGGACAATGTCCGGTTCGGGCCGTTGGTGGCCTGTAACGAGGAGCGGCTGGCCCCGGGCAGCGGCTTCGCCGAGCACCCGCACCGGGATGTCGAACTGATCAGCTGGGTACTGGCGGGCGAGCTGACGCACCGGGACGCCGCCGGGCACACCGTCACCCTGCGCCCCGGTGACCTCCAGCACCAGTCGGCGGGGGCGGGCATCCGGCACACCGAGCGCAACGCGGGCGCCGCGCCGCTGCGGTTCCTCCAGATGTGGCTGGAACCGGCCACGGCGGGCGGCGAGCCCCGGTACACGGTGGCGCGGTCGGTGCCGGACGGCGAGCCGTACGAGGTTCCGGCGGCGGGCGCCCGGCTGCGGGTGCGCCGCCCGGCGGCCGGCGAGCGGGTCGGCCTGCCGCCCGTGCCGCGCGTCTATCTGCAGGTGACGGCGGGTGCGCTGCGGCTGGGGGAGACGGTGCTGACGGAGGGGGACGCGGCCCGGATCACGGACCCGGGACGGGACCCCCGGCCGGTGGCGGTCGCCGAGGGGGCGGGCACGGAGCTGCTGATCTGGGAGTTCGACGGCTGAGGACGGGCGGGGGTGGTCGTGCGCCCGGATCAGCCGGTTGGCCGTACACCGTCACACAGGGGTAATCCGGGGGATATCAGCGGTCCGTACGGCTCGCTTACCGTCCAGCCATGGCCAGAACTTCGGAAGCTCAGGTCCACCCCGTCGACGACGTTCCGCGCCCCACCCGCCTCCTCGCCTTCGGCCTCCAGCACGTCCTCGCCATGTACGCCGGAGCGGTCGCCGTCCCCCTCATCGTCGGCGGCGCGCTCGGCCTCGGCCCGGCCGAACTCGCGTACCTCATCACCGCCGACCTGCTGATCTGCGGCCTCGCCACCCTCATCCAGTGCGTCGGCTGGTGGCGCTTCGGCGCCCGGCTGCCGATCATGCAGGGCTGCACCTTCGCCGCCGTCACCCCGATGGTGCTCATCGGGCAGGACGGCGGACTGCCCGCCATCTACGGCTCGGTCATCGTGTGCGGGCTCGCCATCATGCTGCTCGCCCCGGTCTTCGGACGGCTGCTGCGGTTCTTCCCGCCGCTGGTCACCGGCACCGTCATCCTCATCATCGGCCTCAGCCTGCTGCCGGTCGCCGGGAACTGGGCCGCCGGGGGCGCCGGGGCCGACGACTTCGGCGACCCGCGCCACCTCGCGCTCGCCGGCGGCGTCCTGCTGGTGATCCTGCTCGTCCAGCGGTTCGGCCCCGGACTGCTCGGCCGCGTCGCCGTCCTGGCCGGCATCGCCGCCGGCACGGCCGTGTCCGTCCCGCTGGGCCTCACCGACTTCTCCGGGGTCGCGGACGCCGACTGGCTGGGCGTGAGCACCCCCTTCCACTTCGGGGCGCCCGAGTTCCAGCTCGCCGCCATCCTCTCCATGCTGGTGGTGGGCCTGGTCTGCATGACGGAGACCACCGGCGACCTGATCGCGGTCGGCGAGCTGACCGGCCGCCGCCCCGACGCCCGCCGGCTCGCCGACGGGCTGCGCGCCGACGGCTTCTCCACCGTGCTCGGCGGCGTCTTCAACACCTTCCCCTACACGGCGTACGCGCAGAACGTCGGCCTGGTCGCCCTCACCCGGGTCCGCAGCCGCTGGGTGGTCGCCGCCGCCGGGGCGCTGCTCGTCCTGCTCGGACTGCTGCCCAAACTGGGCGCCGTCGTCGCCGCCGTCCCGGCGCCCGTCCTGGGCGGGGCGGGGCTGGTGATGTTCGGATCGGTCGCGGCCAGCGGGCTGCGCACCCTCGCCACCGTCGACTTCGGCGGCGGCGCCGGGGCCCACCGGCTGACCGTCGTCGCCGTCTCGGTGGCGGTCGGCCTGCTGCCGGTCGGGGTGCCGGGCATCTACGAGCGGTTCCCGCACGGGGCGCAGACCCTCCTGGACAGCGGCATCAGCGCGGGCTGCGTCACCGCCGTCGCGCTCAACCTGCTCTTCCACCACCTGCCGCGCCGCACCTCGACGGCACCGGAGACGGCCGACGGACGGGACACACCGGACCCGGACGTACCGGCGCCGGACGTACCGGCTGCGCCGCCCGGGGACAGCGCACGGGCGCCCCGCGACGCCGCCGCACCCTAGGCGCCGCGCAGCTCCGCCAGTACCGCGTCCGTGAACGGGGGCCACGCCTGTGCCGCCCACGACCCGAACGCGCGGTCCGTCAGCGCCACACACGCCGCGCCCGCGTCCGGATCGACCCACAGGAACGTGCCCGACTGCCCGAAGTGGCCGAAGGTACGCGGCGAGGAGGCCGCCCCTGTCCAGTGCGGGCTCTTGTGGTCCCGGATCGAGAAACCGAGGCCCCAGTCGTTCGGCTTCTGGTGCCCGTAGCCCGGCAGCACCCCGTTCAGCCCGGGGAAGGCCACCGAGGTCGCCTCCGCCACCGTCTCCCGCGCCAGCAGCCGGGGCGCCTGGAGTTCGGCGGCGAACGCGAGCAGATCGCGCACCGTCGAGACGCCGTCCTTGGCGGGCGAGCCGGCCAGCTCCGTGGCCGCCATGCCCAGCGGCTCCAGCACCGCCTCGCGCAGATAGTCCGCGAACGGTATCCCCGTCGCCTTGGCGATGTGCTCGCCCAGCACCTCGAAACCGGCGTTCGAGTACAGCCGCCGGGTGCCCGGCTCCGCCATCACCCGGTGCTCGTCGAACGCGAGACCGGAGGTGTGCGCCAGCAGATGCCGCACCGTGGAGCCGGGCGGGCCGGCCGGCTCGTCCAGCTCGGTGGCGCCCTCCTCCACCGCCACCAGCGCCGCGTACGCCGCCAGCGGCTTGGTCACCGACGCCAGCGCGAACCGCTGCCCGTCCGGCCCGCGCACCCCGGCCACCCGGCCGTCCGCCCGCACCACGCCCGCCGCCGCGGCCGGCACCGGCCAGCTGTCGATGATCTCCAGACTCCGCATGCCCCCGAGCGTAACGCCCGCCGCGCGCCCGCCGTCCGGCGGTGCGGGCGCCACGGCCCGGGCCGGACACCCCTTGCCTGGAGTGCGCTCCACCTCCTTAGCGTGGTCCCATGACCCCGACTCAGCCGGCACCGCCCGCTCCGGCACCGGCCCCGGCGGCGGACGCACCCCAGGACACGGCCGCGGACGAGGACCTGTGCGCCTCCGTGGACCGGCCGCACCCCCGGCCCCACGGACGGGACCTGTACAGCATCAGCGAGGTCGCCGCCCACACCGGGCTGAGCGTCCACACCCTGCGCTGGTACGAGCGCATCGGCCTCATGCCGCACGTCGGCCGCTCCCCCACCGGCCAGCGCCGCTACACCAACCGCGACCTCGAATGGCTCGCCTTCGTCGGCAAGCTGCGGCTGACCGGAATGGCGGTGGCGGACATGGTGCGCTACGCCGATCTCGTACGGCAGGGGGACCACACCTATCCCGAACGCCGCGCCCTGCTGGTGGCCACGCGCGAGGACGTGCTCCGCCGCATCGCCGAACTGAACAGCACCCTCTCCGTCCTCGACTTCAAGATCGACCTCTACACCACCGAGGAGCACCGATCATGAGCACCACCCTCGACCGGGTGCCGCTGGGAACCGGCGGCCCGCTCGTCGGCGTCCAGGGCCTGGGCTGCATGGGCATGAGCGCCTTCTACGGCCCCACCGACGCCGACGCCGCCCGCGCCACCCTGGAGCGCGCCCTCGAACTCGGCGTCACGCTCTACGACACGGCCGACATGTACGGGGCGGGCGAGAACGAGAAGTTCCTGGCCCCGTTCGTCCGCGCCCACCGCGACGAGATCACCATCGCCACCAAGTTCGCCCTCCAGCAGGACCCCGCCGACCCGGCGCGCCGGATCATCCGCAACGACCCCGCCTATGTGCGCGAGGCCGTCGAGGGCAGCCTGCGGCGCCTGGACATCGAGGTCATCGACCTCTACTACATGCACCGCCGCGACCCGGCCGTTCCCCTGGAGGAATCCGTCGGCGCCATGGCGGAGCTGGTGGAGCAGGGCAAGGTGCGCCGGCTCGGCCTCAGCGAGGTCACCGGCGCCGAACTGCGCGCCGCGCACGCCGTGCACCCCATCGCGGCGCTCCAGTCCGAGTGGTCGCTGTTCTCCCGCGACGTGGAGCGCAGCGCCGTCCCCGCCGCGCGGGAACTGGGCGTCGCCTTCGTCCCCTACTCACCGCTGGGGCGCGGGTTCCTCTCCGGCGCCTTCGCCGACACCCGGACCGACCTGAGCGCCGACGACTTCCGCCGTCAGCAGCCCCGCTACAGCGGCGACAACCTCGCCGCCAACCGGGAACTCCTCACCCCGCTGCGGCGCGTCGCCGAGGCCCACGGCGCGACCACCGGCCAGATCGCCCTCGCCTGGGTGCAGCAGCAGGGCCCGCTGCGCGACATGACGGTCATCCCCATCCCGGGCACCCGGCACGTCTCCCGGGTCGAGGAGAACACCGCCGCCACCCGGATCGTCCTCACCGACGAGGAGCGGGCCCTCCTGGAACCCCTCGCCTCCCGGGTGGCCGGTGACCGCTACGCCGACATGAGCTTCACCTCGGCCGGGCGGGAGTGACGGGCCGGGAGTGAACGGCCGGGCGTGAAGGCGGGGACCCGTACCGGCCCCGCGCCTCACTCCCCGCGACCACCGGGACGACCGCCGGGCGCACCCGGCGCACCGTGCTGCCGCCGGTCGTGGCGCCGCGCGAGCCGCCCGAGCACCGCGTACAGCAGGCGGTACGCCAGCGACGCGGCGAGCGGCGCCAGCAGCCGCCGCACACGGCGGGACCGCAGGGCGGACCTCACGAGTGATACCGGCGTGCCCATCGGGGTTCCACCTCCATCCACTCCCGGCTCCAGGAGCGGTCGTGGCGGCGTTCGAAACGCTCCCGCGCCAGATGCCGCGCCAGCAGCAGCGCCGCCCCCACGCCGCCCGCCGCCAGCAGGCCGGACGCCGAGGACTGCACCGCCCGGGCCACCGGCCCCGGCGGCGCCTCGGTCGGGGAACCGGAGCTGTCCAGCCACACCGTCACCTGGTCGCCGGGCTCGCCGCCCCGCTCCAGCGGCACCGTCTGCGTACGTTCCGTGCCGTCCGGCTCCTGCCAGCGTACGGTCGCGGTGGTCTCGCCGTTGCTCGGCCGCACCGCCGGGTTCGGGGCGGCGGAGCGGGTGTCGTCCACCACCACCGCCGGGATGCTGTGCCGGGTCTGCTCCTGCCGGACGGCCGTCTGCCAGGAACTGGAGAATGCCAGCGTCCCCACCAGCACCGGCCCGGCCACCAGCAGCACCGACAGCACCAGCAGCACCACGGCTTCCACCACATCGCACCGCCGCCGCAGCGGGGAGCGGTGCCAGCGCCATGTCCGCTTTCTGTCCGCCATCGCAGTCGGTCCTCGGTCCTCGCATGCCGCGTGGCCCCCGTCGTGCCGTCTCCGGGTACCCGGGACCGGCCGGGTAACCCTTCCCGGGCGCCTCAGACCACGGCGAACGCGTACAGCGAGAACGCCGCCGCCAGCACCCCCGCCAGCGCCCGCCCGCCCGCCGGAACACCCGCCCACGGCTGCTCGAACCGCCTGGTCAGCGCCCCGATGCCGAGCAGCAGCACCGCGAAGAGCGGCAGCCACAGCAGCCGGGCCGCCACCCAGCCCAGCGTCGCCGGGGCGGCCGTCAGGCCCGCCACCGCCGCGCCGCCGTTCAGCGCCGCCGCCGGGACCGCGGCGGCCAGCATGGCGCTCTGGTGCCAGCACAGGATCGTCATCGCGCTCAGATTGATCACCACCACCGGCGCCCACAGCGCCGGCCGGGCCAGCAGCGCCGCCAGCCGCTCGCGCACCAGCACCGCGATGCCCGACTGCGCGGCGGCCAGCGCCAGCACCAGCAGCGACGGCGGGTGGGAGTTCGTCCGCGCCTCGCCCGGCACGCCCACCATGGAGGCCGGGTAGCCGAAGACGGTCAGCAGCACCGCGAACAGCACCGCCCCGCCGCCCAGCAGCAGCCACCCGGCCGCCCGCCGCGACAGCCGCCCCACGCCCCACACCAGCCCCAGCTGGTAGCCGAACAGCCAGCCCGGCAGCAAATTCAGCAGCCCCAGCCAGGACGGCATCGCCTCCGCGTACGGGCCGTACCGCAGCGCGTCCACCACCGCGACCGCCGTCAGCAGCGGCAGCGCCGACCACAGCCCGGCGCGTTCGGCGGCGCGCAGCGCGTACGGGGTGAGCGCGGTGATCACCGCGTACACGCCCACGAACCACAGCGGCTGCACCACCAGCACCGACGCCGTCCGCAGCGTGGCGCCCGGCACCCCGGCCAGCGACAGCAGCGGCAGCAGCGCCGCCCACACGGCGGTCACCCCGAGCACCGGACGGCCCAGCCGCAGCAGCCGGCCGCGCAGCCACGCGCCGGACCCGGTGCCGCGCTCCCGGGCCCGGCGCAGCGACAGGGCCGACGCGTAGCCGCCGACGAGGAAGAAGACGCCCAGCAGCTGGAAGAACCAGCTGGCCGGGGCCAGCGCCCCGAGCGCCGCGAGCGGGCTGGCGTTGTGCAGCGCCCCCGCGTCGTCCAGGGTGAACCCGCCGACCAGCCAGTGGCCGGCCGGGACCGACAGCAGCGCCAGCGCCCGCAGCCCGTCGATGGCGCGGTCCCGGTGCGCGGGGGTGCGGGCCTCGATGGCGGTGGCGGCGGCGCGGACCTCAGAGGACAGGGACATCGGAGCACTCCGGAGAGGTCGGGGCGCAGCTGACCAGCTGGTAGGCGCCCAAGGTGATGGCGGAGAGGTTGTGCAGCGCGTCGGATCCCGGGGCCGCGTAGCCGGCGTGGCCGGTCACGTCGTCGGAGGTGAACACCCGGGCCCCGTACGTGGGGTCGGTGGGGTCGGTGCCGTGCCCCAGGCCCAGGACCTGGACGTTGGGGACGGCGCTGATCCAGTCGGAGGGCGCGCGCGAGGCCCACACCCGCGCCTCGGTGCCCAGGGCGGCGGCCGAACCGGACCGGGTGCCGGGGCTGCCGAGGAACACCAGGTCCCCGGCGGCGAACGCCGCCCCGGCGTCCCGGGCGGCCACCCCGCACACCACCGAGCCGTAGCTGTGGCACAGCACGGTGGGCGCGGCGGCCGGGGACGTGGTGTGGGCGAGGCCGGCCAGGAACCGGTCCAGGCGCTGGGCCCCGGCGCGCGCCAGCCGGTCGGTGGCCTGGTCGGGGCCGACGCCGTCCGGGGTGGTGTAGCCGACCCAGGCGATCGTCGCGGTGGGGACGTCCGGCGCGTGGGCGGCCAGCTCGGCGAGCAGGCCGCGCGCCCAGGTGGTGGGGGTGCGGTGGCTGTCCAGGTCGTTGTCGCTGCCCGGCACGACGACGGCGACGCGCTCGGCGGACGGCAGATCGCCGAACACCTCGGCGAACGTGCCCCGGCCGCGCGGGTCGAAGGCGAGGAGCTGCCGTCCCGGCTCCGGCGCGGTGCCGTGGAACGCCTGCCAGTTACGGGCGTTGGCCGCGTACCGCAGCTCGACGGGGGCGCCGTCCAGGTTGCCGACCGTCAGCGGATGACGGGCCGCCAGCTGCGCGCGCTGCGGCTCGCTCAGCCCGGCGAAGAACGCCGCCACCTCGGCCGGTGCCGCCGTGGCCGGATCGGGCAGCGGGACGCCCAGGCTGTCGTCCGCCCGCCAGGCCGCCGCCCCGGGCGGCGGGCCCTCGACGATCGCGGTGTGCGGACCGAAGGTCCACCCCCCGGTCGCGGTGGCGGCGGCCAGTGCCAGGACGGCGGTGGCCAGCGCGCGGGTGAGTCGGCGGCGCGGCATGTATCTCTCCCTCTTCTCCGGACGGGAGGGAGAGTGCGGGGGAGGTGTGCGTCACCGCGTCACACCGGGGAGCCATTCCCGGTGTCATACCGGGGTAGGGGGTGGCGGGAGCGGGCCGTGCCGGGGTTGCCGGTGCTGGGCCGGGCGCCGGGCGTCAGTGGTCGCCGGGGGAGACCAGCCCCGACTCGTAGGCGAAGATCACCGCCTGGGCGCGGTCGCGCAGGCCCAGCTTGCCCAGGATGCGGCTGACATGGGTCTTCACCGTCTGCTCGGCCACGAAGAGGGAGGCGGCGATCTCCTGGTTGGACTGGCCCCTGGCCACCAGCACCAGCACCTCGGACTCGCGCGCCGTGAGCCCCTTCAGCCGCAGCGCCGGCTCCGAGCGGCGCGGCCCGGCCGGGCGGGCGGCGAAGTCGGCGATCAGCCGCCGGGTCACCGAGGGCGCCAGCAGCGCGTCCCCGGCGGCCACCACCCGCACCGCCGCGATCAGATCGGCCGGCGGGGCGTCCTTCAGCAGAAAGCCGCTGGCCCCGGCGCGCAGCGCCTCGTACACGTAGTCGTCGACGTCGAAGGTGGTCAGCATCAGCACCCGGGGCCGGTGCAGCACGCCCGGCGGCGGGTCGAGGAGCCGGCGGGCTGCCTCCAGACCGTCCATCACGGGCATCCGGACGTCCATCAGCACCACGTCCGGGTGCGCGCGGCGGCTCAGCTCCACCCCCTCGGCGCCGTTGACGGCCTCGCCCACCACGTCGATGTCGCTCTGCGCGGCGAGCAGCGCGGCGAACCCGGCCCGGACCATCGCCTGGTCGTCGACGATCGCCACCGTGATGGCGGCACCGGTGCTGGTCATGCGTTCTCCCCCGGGGTGGTTCCGTTCAGTGGCAGCACGGCCGCGACCCGGAAGCCGCCGTCCGCCGTCCGGCCGGTGTCCAGGGTGCCGCCGACCAGGCGGGTGCGCTCCCGCATGCCGATCAGACCGTGCCCGGTGCCGTGCGTCTCCAGGGGCCGGGCGGGTACGGACGCCGGGCCGTTGACGATCTCCACGCGCAGCGCGGCCCGGTCGGCGTCCACCGCCACCGTGACCGCCGCGTCGGCGCCCGGCGCGTGCCGGACGACGTTGGCCAGCGCTTCCTGGACGATCCGGTAGGCGCTCAGCGTCACCGCCTGCGGCAGCTCACCGTTCTCCCCGGCGCCGTCCGCACCGTCCGCACCGCCCACGCCGGGCACGCCGGAGACCGTGAGCCGGGCGGCCACCCCGGCGCGTACGGCCGACTCGACGAGCGCGTCCAGCTCACCGAGCCCCGGCTGCGGGGCCAGCTGCGGATCGCCGCCGCTGCCCTCACTGCGCAGCACGCCCAGCAGCCGCCGCATCTCGGCCAGCGACTGCCGGGCGGTACCGGCGATCGCCGCGAACTCGGCGCGGGCCGCCTCCGGCACCCCTTCGATGCGGTACGGGGCGCTGTCCGCCTGCACGGTGATCACGGACATGTGGTGCGCGACGACATCGTGCAGCTCACGGGCGATCCGGGCGCGCTCCTCCAGCAGCGTGCGGCGGGCGCGTTCGACCTCGGTGGTGTGCTGGGCCTCCGACCGCTCCCGGACGGCGCCACCCAGCAGCAGCACGACCCCGGACAGCACCACGAACAGCACATTGGAACTGGGGGAGCGCCCCGGGCTCAGCAGCCCCAGCAACACGGCGGCGACCACGGTCACCAGCCACACGGCGACCGTGGTGCGGCGCGGACGGCGCAGCGCGAGCGGCAGACACAGCAGCAGATAGCCGATGATCGCGGGGGGCGGCCAGGGCCACGCCTGGTTGCCGAGGCTGTCCGCCCAGATCAGCAGGGCGAGGGCGGTGAGGACGTTGGCGCAGAAGACGATGTACCAGGCGGCCAGCGGCCGGGCGGCGGCCAGCAGCAGTGGGGCGGCGGAGGCCGCCCCCAGCGGGCCCGCGAGGCCGCCGGGCAGACCGTAGTCGTTGAGCAGCACGACGACGCCGGTGGGCAGCAGCGCGGCGGCGGCGGCGAACCCGAGCAGATGCGGCAGCAGCCGCACCCACGCCCGGGACGAGCGCGCCAGCGGCGCCTCACCGGTCTCGGGCACGGCGAGCGCCTCGGACAACAGCGCACCCTGCCGCCGCACGGCGGCCCACAGCCGCCCGGCACCCGCCTCGGAGATCCCCACGCCGCACAGCGTACGACCTGCGGTCGGCGGGGCCACGGACGGCGGGGGCCGGGGAGCGGGCGGCGGGGCGGTGTGCCCGGAGGCGTGCGAGGTGCGGCGATACGTCGCCGGGCCGATGGCGGACGGCCGTCGGCCGTGTCCCGGTGCGGTGGCACGTGGCGCGCGGTCGGCCGGGAGCGCGCGGTCGGCGGGTGCGGTCGGCCGCTCCCAGGTGGGTGCGGAGCGGCCCGGTGCCGGGCCGATGGGGGACGGCCGGGGAGGGGGGCTCGTGCCGGGACGTTCCTTCCGGCGTGCCGGGTTGTGGGGGACGGCCCGGGGCGGTGCTCAGCTGGGGCCGTTCTTCCCCGGCGTGCCGGGTGGTGTGGGGGCAGCCCGGGGGCGGTGCTCGTGCCGGGTCGAGCGGGCCGGGCCGGGCGGTGCTCACCCGGGAGGCGTCCGCGCCGGAAGCGTCACAGTTCCGCCAGGAGTTCCTTCTTCTTCTCCGAGAACTCCTCGTCCGTCAGCAGCCCCGCCCCGTGCAGGTCGCCCAGGTGGCGGATGCGGTCGGCGATGTCGGCCGGGTCCGCGCGGTGGTGGTGGGCCTTCGTCGGGGCCGGGGCCGGATCCGTGCTGGTGACGGCCGCCAGGACCGCCGCCGCGAGCGGGAGGGATTCGTGGACCAGGCCATAACCCAGGCCGAAGCACACCGCCGTCGGATCCTGGTCGGGCTCGGCCGTCGGGCGCTCGGGTTCGCCGTCCGGGCCGGGGCGCAGCAGGCGCAGGTGGCCGCCGGCGATCTCGGGGGAGCGCCATTCGATGCCGGCCAGCTCGCTGACCTGGAAGAACTGGTCGCCGGCCTTCCACTTCGCCGACGAGGCGCCGGTGGAGAACCAGCGGAAGGACACCACGTCACCGTCGAAGGAGACCCGCGCGTCGTACGCCTTGAACTGGAGCGGCGCCGCCGGGGCCGCCACCAGGTAGCCGTCCGCCGGCTCGGCGGCGGTCGCGGGGAGGGCCGCCCGCAGTTCGTCCGCGTAGTACTCGGCCAGCGTCTCCCGCTCGGCCGGCAGCAGCAGCCGGTACGGATCGGCGGAGGACTTCAGCTGTCCGGCCGCGGCGTCCAGCAGCGGGTCGGCGCCCGGCCGGGGCACCGCGCGCAGCACCGTCGTTCCCTTGCGCTTTCCCGGGACGAGTTCCACCGAACTCAGCGCCTCGTACGGGATACGGCGCTCGCCGAGTATCTGGAAAAGCTTCGGCGTACGTATGCCCCGTTCGAAGCGGATGAGCACGGAGTCGGTGTCGAACTCCCAGGAGGAATGAATTCCCGCCAGCACATCACCCATGCGGGTTATCGTATGCGCCCGCGCTGACGCTTTCGCCTCTCGCGTCCGAGTGTGTCGAGTGGTCGCCAGCCAGGAGCGCTACGCGCATCACGTCAGGACCGCGCAGGGGTCGGACTGCGCGCAGGAGGACACCCCGGGCGCGCACCGGACATCGTCCACCGCGCCGGTCGCCACCAGCGCCAGATTGACCAGACTCTCGGCGCCCGGCTCGAAGTAGCCGCCGTGCCCGTCCGCGTCCCCGGCGCTGAGCAGCCGGGCCCCGAATCCGGGCTCCGCCGGGTCGGCGCCGTGGCCCAGCGGGCCGACCTCCAGGTGCGGGACGGCGCTGATCCAGTCGTCTTCGGCGACCATCGCCCACACCCGGGCGCCGGTGCCCAGCGCGGTGACGTCCGGGGCGCGCATCCCGGGGCTGCCCGCGACGGCGATGTCGGTGACCCGCTCCGGGAGCCGGTCGGCGGCCAGGCCGCAGACGACCGAGCCGTAGGAGTGGCACAGCAGGGTCACCGGCGCCTCGCCCGGCAGCCCGGTCAGGGTGGTCAGCAGCCGGTCGGCGCCCGCCTCGGCCCGGTCGCCGGTGAACGCGGACATGGCGATGCCGGTGGGCGCGTCGTAGTCGGCCCAGGCGATCACCGCCGTGTTGAGGTCCGGGTTCAGCTCCCGTTCCTCGCGGTAGAGGGCCTGGGCCATGCCGACCGGTGCCGTGTACTTGCCGACGGTCTTCTGGAAGCCCAGCAGATCGCTGTCCACGCCGGGCACGATCAGCGCGACGCGGTCGGCGGTCTCCAGGTCGCCGATTACCTCGGCCACCTTGCCCCGGCCGCTCGGGTCGAAGGCGAGGATCTGCCGATCCTGCGACGCCAGCGTCTCGAAGCGGTTGAGCCGGCGCTGTGCCTCGTGGGCCCCGGCGGGGGAGAACCCGCCGAGGGCGATGCGCTCGCGTTCGGCGTCGGCGGCGTCGGCGAGCGCCACCCGATTGGCTTCGTACCTCAGGGTGAGCGGGGCGCCGGCCAGATTGCCGACGACGAGGGGATAGGTGAGGGCGAGCGTGTCGGCCTCGGCGTCGGTGAGGCCGGCGAAGAAGGCGGAGATCTCGGCGGCGGGACGCTCGGGGTCGGGCAGCGGCGCGCCGTGCAGGGTGTCCCGGGACCAGGCGTCGTGTTCGCGGGTGTAGGCGCTGGGCGGCGGCGTGTCGCCCCTGGCCATCCAGCCGGCGGTGGCCAGCACGGCGAACACCACCGCCAGGGGGAGCAGTACGCGCCGGGCGGTGGCTTTCCACGAAGGGCGGTCCTGGCGGAGCGCGGCGAAAGTCAGCACTATGCGCGCATCATATGAGCCCTCAGGACGCAAATCGGACAGGCCCCGCCGTGGCGTGTGACACACCTCGACAGGGCCTGACCAGCCTTTATGTGCTTCTTACGCGTCGCCGCCCTCCGGTCCGGGGTCGGCGGCGGCCACGTCCAGCAGCTGGTAGCGGTCGATCGCGGTGCGCAGGACCGAACGGTTGAGCTTGCCGTCCCGCACCAGTTCGGTCAGCACCCCGAGCACGATCGAGGGCGCGTCGATGTGGAAGAACCGCCGGGCCGCGCCCCGCGTGTCGGCGAAGCCGAACCCGTCCGCGCCCAGCGACTGGTACGTGCCGGGCACCCAGCGCGCGATCTGGTCGGGGACGGCCCGCATCCAGTCGGAGACCGCCAGCACCGGCCCGTGGGCGTCCCGCAGCGCGCGCGTCACATACGGGACGCGCGGCTCCTCCTCCGGGTGCAGCAGGTGGTGTTCCTCGATGGCCAGCGCCTCGCGCCGCAGCTCCGTCCAGGAGGTCGCGGACCACACGTCCGCCCGGACGTCCCACTCCTCGGCGAGCATCCGCTGGGCCTCCACCGCCCACGGCACGGCCACGCCCGAGGCGAGGATCTGCGCCGCGACCGTGCCGCCGGTGCCCGCCCGGTAGCGGTACAGCCCCTTGAGGAGCCCTTCGGTGTCCAGTCCTTCCGGCTCGGCGGGGTGCTGGATCGGTTCGTTGTAGACCGTGAGGTAGTAGAAGACGTCCTCGGCGTCGGGGCCGTACATCCGGCGCAGCCCGTCCCGCACGATGTGGGCGATCTCGAAGCCGAACGCCGGGTCGTAGGCGACGCACGCCGGGTTGGTGGAGGCCAGCAGCTGGCTGTGCCCGTCCGCGTGCTGGGTCCCCTCGCCGGTCAGGGTCGTGCGCCCGGCGGTCGCTCCCAGGACGAAACCGCGCGCCAGCTGATCACCCATCTGCCAGAACTGATCACCGGTGCGCTGGAAGCCGAACATCGAGTAGAAGACGTACACCGGGATCAGCGGTTCGCCGTGCGTCGCGTACGACGAACCCGCCGCGATCAGCGACGCGGTGCACCCCGCCTCCGTGATGCCGTCGTGCAGCAGCTGCCCGGTCGGCGACTCCTTGTACGACAGCAGCAGCTCCCGGTCCACCGACTCGTACGTCTGCCCGAGCGGGTTGTAGATCTTCGCGGACGGGAACAGCGAGTCCATGCCGAAGGTGCGGTACTCGTCCGGGGCGATCGGCACGAACCGCTTCCCGATCCCCTTGTCCCGCATCAGATCCTTCAGCAGCCGCACGAACGCCATCGTCGTCGCGATCGACTGGTGCCCGCTGCCCTTGCGCAGCGCCTTGTACGCCTCCTCGCCCGGCAGCGTCAGCGGACGTGCCCGCACCACCCGGCTGGGCACGTAGCCGCCCAGCTCCCGGCGCCGGTCGTGCATGTACTGGATCTCCGGCGACTGCCGGCCCGGGTGGTAGTACGGCGGCAGGCCCTCCTCCAGGTCCCGGTCCGGGATCGGCAGCCGCAGCCGGTCCCGGAAGCCCTTCAGATCGTCCACCGTGAGCTTCTTCATCTGGTGGGTGGCGTTGCGGCCCTCGAAGTTCGGCCCCAGCGTCCAGCCCTTGACCGTCTGCGCCAGGATGACCGTCGGCTGCCCCCGGTGCTCCTTGGCCGCCCGGTACGCCGCGTAGATCTTGCGGTGGTCGTGCCCGCCGCGCCCCAGATGCAGGATCTGGTCGTCCGTCATGTGCTCGACCATGGCGCGCAGCCGCTGGTCGCCGCCGAAGAAGTGCTCGCGGATGTAGCCGCCGGTCTCGGTGGCGTACGTCTGGAACTGCCCGTCCGGGGTGGTGTTCAGCTTGTTGACCAGCGCCCCGTCCCGGTCCTGGGCCAGCAGCGGGTCCCAGGAGCGGTCCCACACCAGCTTGATGACGTTCCAGCCCGCGCCCCGGAAGACCGACTCCAGCTCCTGGATGATCTTGCCGTTGCCGCGGACCGGACCGTCCAGCCGCTGGAGGTTGCAGTTGATGACGAAGGTGAGGTTGTCCAGGCTCTCCCGGGCCGCGATCGTCAGCTGGCCCAGCGACTCGGGCTCGTCCATCTCGCCGTCGCCCAGGAACGCCCACACGTGCGAGCGGGAGGTGTCGGCGATGCCGCGGGCCTGGAGGTAGCGGTTCATCCGGGCCTGGTAGATCGCGCTGATCGGGCCCAGGCCCATGGAGACGGTCGGGAACTCCCAGAAGTCCGGCATCATCCGCGGATGCGGGTAGCTGGAGAGGCCGTAGGGCGCCTTGGAGCGCTCCTGCCGGAAGCCGTCCAGGTGCCGCTCACCCAGCCGGTCGAGCAGGAACGCGCGGGCGTAGATGCCGGGGGAGGCGTGGCCCTGGAAGAAGATCTGGTCGCCGCCGTCGCCGCCGTCCTTGCCCCGGAAGAAGTGGTTGAAGCCCACGTCGTAGAGGGAGGCGGAGGAGGCGAAGGTGGCGATGTGCCCGCCCACCCCGATGCCGGGGCGCTGGGCGCGGGAGACGGTGACGGCCGCGTTCCACCGGGTGGCGTTGAGGATCTTGCGTTCGATCTCCTCGTCACCCGGGAAGTACGGCTCGTCCCTGGTCGCGATCGTGTTCACGTAGTCGGTGCTGCGCATCTCCGGCACGGCGACCCGCTTCTCGCGGGCGCGTTCGATCAGCCGGAGCATGAGATAACGAGCCCGGTCCCGGCCGCGCTCGTCGACGGCCGCGTCGAGCGAGTCGAGCCATTCCCGGGTCTCCTCGGGGTCGAAATCCGGGACCTGGCTGGGCAGGCCGCCAATGATGATCGGGTTGCGATCGGATCCGGAAGCCACGCTGTTCCTTCACGTCCTTCGCTGGGAGGTGGGCGGTGTGGGGAGCTGTGGGGTCTTGTGCGGGGATTCGGCACCGCCCCCATCGTGTACCGGGCGGCGGCGGGAAATCATCTCTACCGGGCGGTATTCCTCACTCCGGTGGACAACACCGGCATACCGCCATCCGGCCGCTCCTGAGGGCCTGACACCGGGGTGCCGCTCACCGTGCGGCCGACGTCTGAAACTATGACGCAGATCACGCAACCATGGCCGACAGGGGCCACGGGCGTCAACGACGGGCCGGGTTCACAGGCCGGGTACTTGCGCGATTCGCCCGGCCCGTGTGGACTACGGCCCAAGCCGCGCGTCATTGCGCGGACCCGACCCGTACTGACTGAGACAGGACAGGAGCAATCCGTGAGCGCGACCGCGGACCACGCGGAGACCAACCTTGCCGTGAGGCTGGGTTTCCAGCCCGACATGGTGGTCCAGGAGATCGGCTACGACGAGGACGCCGAGGAGGAACTCCGCGAGGTCATCGAGGCCACCACGGGCCAGGAACTCGTCGACGAGGACTACGACGACGTGGCCGACGCCGTGCTGCTGTGGTTCCGCGAGGACGACGGTGATCTGACCGACGCCCTGGTGGACGCCCTGTCACTCCTCGACGAGGGCGGGCAGATCGTCCTGCTGACCCCCAAGCCCGGCCGCGACGGCTACGTCGAGCCGAGCGAGATCGGGGAAGCGGCGAAGACCGCCGGACTCTCCCAGACGAAGAACGTCAACGCGGGCAAGGACTGGACGGGCAGCCGGCTGGTCAGCCCCAAGGCGGCGGGCCGGAAGTAGCCCGAGGGCCTGTCGTCAAAGTCCCGCCTTCCCCGCGACGTCTGGCACGGCACCTCGCTGCGTTGTCGAATCGCCCGAATAACCCGCTATGAGGGCGACCCTCCGCCTTGAGCGAAGCGATGGGGGTCCCTCCCAGCGTTAGCTGGGGGAGCACCGCACCAGACGCCGCGGGGCCCGCCCTTCGGGCGGACGGCGCTACTTTGCCGACAGGCCCTGGCGCGGTCCCCGGCGCCGTCCCGGTGGCCGGGGGCCGCAACGTAGGCTGGGCGCGACAGATGCAAACCGACACCGGAACGGATGTCCGCCCATGGCGATTGAGCCCGGTACCAAGGCGCCCGACTTCACCCTGAAGAACCAGCACGGCCAGTCGGTCACCCTTTCGTCCTTCCGCGGCGAGAAGAACGTCGTGCTGCTGTTCTACCCCTTCGCGTTCACCGGTGTGTGCACCGGCGAGCTGTGCGCCCTGCGCGACGAACTGCCCACGTTCGTCAACGACGACGTCCAGCTGCTGGCCGTCTCCAACGACTCCCCGTTCTCGCTGCGCGTGTTCGCCGAGCAGGAGGGCCTGGAGTACCCGCTGCTCTCCGACTTCTGGCCGCACGGCGAGACCTCCCGCGCCTACGGCGTCTTCGACGAGGAGAAGGGCTGCGCGGTGCGCGGCACCTTCATCATCGACAAGGAGGGCGTGGTCCGCTGGACCGTCGTCAACGGCCTGCCGGACGCCCGGGACATCGAGAGTTACGTCACCGCCCTGAAGGCGCTGTAACCCGGATCACCGCTCAACGCGTCGTAATGACATATTGGGGGCGGTTCGTGCGTCCCCGCACGCACCGCACCCGCATCACAACGGACTGGAGGACACCGTGGGAGTCAGCCTCACCAAGGGCGGCAACGTCTCGCTCACCAAGGAGGCCCCGAACCTGACGGCGGTGACCGTGGGCCTGGGCTGGCAGGCGCGCACCACCACCGGTGCCGACTTCGACCTGGACGCCTCTGCCCTGCTGACCAACTCGCTGGGCAAGGTCATCAGCGACCAGCACTTCATCTTCTTCAACAACCTCAAGAGCCCCGACGGTTCCGTCGAGCACATGGGCGACGAGCTGGTCGGCGGCAGCGCGGACCAGGGCGGCGACGAGGAGGAGATCAAGGTCGACCTGGCCAACATCGCCCCCGACGTCGACAAGATCGTCTTCCCGGTGTCGATCTACGACGCCGACTCCCGCCAGCAGAACTTCGGCCAGGTCTTCGGCGCGTACATCCGCATCGTCAACCAGGCGGACGGCCGCGAACTGGCCCGCTACGACCTGACCGAGGACGCCTCCACGGAAACCGCGATGGTCTTCGGGGAGCTGTACCGGCACGGCGGCGAATGGAAGTTCCGCGCCATCGGCCAGGGCTACGCTTCGGGGCTGCGGGGCATCGCACTCGACTACGGCGTCAACGTCTGACCCGTGACACGACGCCGTGACGCCCGGCGTGGGAGACAGGACTTCTCGTGATACTGAAAACCTTCGGCTGGTCCTTCGGGGTCACCGCCATCGGCTTGGCGGCAGCGTTCTACTTCTGGGGGTGGGAGGGCTTCGCCGTCGTCGCGATCCTCTCCGTCCTGGAAATCTCCCTCTCCTTCGACAACGCGGTGGTCAACGCCGGTGTGCTGAAGAAGATGAACGCCTTCTGGCAGCGCATCTTCCTCACCATCGGCATCCTCATCGCGGTGTTCGGTATGCGGCTGGTCTTCCCGGTCGCCATCGTCAGCGTCACGGCGGGTGTCGGTCCCATCGACGCGGTCCGGCTCGCGCTCGACGAGCCCGACCAGTACCAGCAGATGGTCACGGACGCTCATCCGTCCATCGCCGCCTTCGGTGGCATGTTCCTGCTGATGATCTTCCTGAACTTCATCTTCCAGGAACGGGACGTCCACTGGCTCGGCCCGCTGGAGCGTCCGCTGGCCAAACTCGGCCGGATCGACGCCTTCTCGGTCGGCGTCGCGCTGGCCGCGCTGCTGCTGACCGCGAGCACCGTCGCCACCCACGCGTACCAGCACGGCGGCACCTACAGCGACGAGTCCAGCACCGTCATGCTGTCCGGCATCGCCGGTCTGCTCACCTACCTGGTGGTCGGCGGGCTCTCCGGGTTCTTCGAGAACAAGCTGGAGGAGGACGAGGAGCGCGAGGAGGCCAGGGCGGCCGAGGAGGCCAAGGCGGCCGGGCAGCAGCCCACCGTCGTCGGCCTGGCAGGCCGGGCCGCGTTCTTCCTCTTCATCTACCTCGAAGTCCTCGACGCCTCCTTCTCCTTCGACGGAGTCATCGGCGCCTTCGCCATCACCAACCACATCTTCTGGATGGCGCTCGGCCTGGGCATAGGAGCCATGTACGTGCGGTCGCTCACCATCTACCTGGTGCGCGAGGGCACGCTGGACGAGTACCGCTACCTGGAGCACGGCGCCCACTACGCGATCGGCGCGCTGGCCACCATGCTGCTGGTCAGCATCCGCTGGCACCTGCCCGAGTGGGTCACCGGCGGCGTCGGGGTCGCGCTGATCGGCCTGTCCTTCTGGTCCTCGGTGCGGGCCAACCGCGCGGAGGCGGCGGCACGGCGCGAGGACGATTCCCCGGATAAAACCGCCATACCCTCCGGGGTGTGAGCGGCACGGGATTGCGGAAACCTAACAGGCGGGGCGCCGCTGGGCCACGTACCCAGGGCGCCCCGCCACGTGTTGGATGCGAGGGTTGGTGGAGTAGGTCATGGCGTCCCTGTGGAGTTACCTCAAGCGCGGCCGCGAGCCCTCCCAGAAGTTCGACACGGTGGGCGGCGCGACCAGCTACGCGTACGAACTCACCAAGCGGTACCCCAACTTCTCCCTCACCCGGCGCGGCGCCGACACCGGCACCCTGCGCGTCGACCTCTCCTGGCGGATGCGCACCGACATGAGCGGGTCCAGCCACCGCAGGATGAACGCCTGGCGGCACCCGCTGGAACTGTTCAAGCCGGCCGAGATCCAGGGCCACACCCAGGGGGTCGCCAACCTCGACTTCGACCTGGGCTGTCTGTACGAACTCAAGGACGGCACCAAGGGCGTGGTGCAGCCCCTCGGCGGGCTGACCGGCGAATTCGGCGAGCCGCCCTACATCAAGCTCAGCGGCGACGACCGGTTCGGCACCGCCTCAGGCGAGCAGATGTACATCAACCTGGACAACAAGGAGGAGATCAAGCGGCTGCTGATCTTCGTCTACATCTACGACGGAGTGGCCGCCTTCTCCCGGGCCGACGTGGTCGTCACCCTCATCACCAGCGACGGCAAACACGTCGAGATCGGCCTCACCGACCCGCCGGACCAGGCCCACTCCTGCGCGGTGGTGCTCATCGAACACGACGAGAAAGGCCACCTGGTGGCGCGCCGCCAGGTGAAGTACACCTACGGCTTCCAGTCCGAGATCGACCACCTCTTCGGCTGGGGCATGTCCTGGGCCCGGGGCCGCAAGGCCGGCCGCGCCTGACGGCGGGACACGCGGCCCCGGGGATCTGAGTACCCGTACTCATGTCCGCCGGGGCACCGCCCTGATAGCTTCCCTCTGCCGAACGGGTGATGCGGGGAGCTGACGTTGTCGAACGGGCTGGAAGTCGATCCGAGCGAGTTGCGCGGAATCTCCGTCAACTCCGGCGTGGTCGCCGCGAATCTGGACGTACTGCTGCGGCTGCTGCGCAACGCCGAAGGCGACGGCGCGGCGCCCGGGGGCGGCCTCGCCGTGGTGGCCCGGCTGCGGGAGGTCCGTACCGGCTGGGAGGAACGGCTGACCACGGTGCGCGACGAAGCGGCCGACCTGGAACACCAACTCGTCGCCGCCGCAGGGGGCTTCGAGAGCACCGAGGCCGCGAACCGCGCCGCACTGGCCGCCGCCGGCGCCCTGCTGGAGCGGGGAGCCGCCGCCCCGTGATCACCGTCTCGCAGCTGAACGCGGCCCGCCCCGCCGACTTCGCCGCGGAAGGCGGCAACTGGTCGCAGTTCGCCACCTGGGCCGGCACCGCGAAGGAGTTCGTCGACCAGGAGATGGCCGACCTCCTGCGCGAACGCTCCGGGGAGACCGTCACCGCCGCCCTCGGCCGGGTCACCGTGCTCGCCGACAACTGCGAGTACGCCCGCCTCCAGTCCGGCCTGGTGGCCGCCGCCCTGGACGGGCTCGCCGAAGAACTCGCCGACGCCCAGCAGCGGTTGCGCGCCGCCCTCGCCGAGGCCGCCGAACGCGGCTACCCGGTGGGCGAGGACGGCTCCGTCACCTTCCCCGAGGTCCCCGGAGCCGACGGCGAGACCGGCTGGCCCGGCGGCACCGCCCGGCACGGCGGCAACGGCCCCGTGGGCGACTACCTGGACTCGGTACGCGCCCTCATCGGCGGCCCGCACGCCATCACGGCGCACGGCCTCGCCCAGCGGCTCGGCCGGGCCCTGCGGCAGGCCGAGGAGATCGACGAACGGTACGCCCGTACGCTGGCCGCCCTCGTCGTCGAGCCAGGACTGCGGATCACCTCGGCGATGTGGGCCGACGCGGGCGAGGACCTGCGCACCGTGGGCGCCGCGCTCACCGGGCTGCTGTCCGCCGCCGACATCCCGGCCGGCGCGACCCCGGCCGAGAACGCCGCCTGGTGGAACGGGCTCAGCGAGCGCGAACAGGACACCTACCTCGCGCTGTTCCCCGCCGCCGTCGGCGCGCTGGACGGGCTGCCCGCGACCGTACGCGACCGCGCCAACCGGGGCGTGCTGGACATCGAGTACGCCCGGATCAGCACCGAACTGGCGGAGCTGCGGGCCCGGGAACCGGCCGCCGACGACCCCGGGCACGGCGCCTGGCAGCGCGACCACGACCGGCTGGCCAGCCAGGTGCGCGGCATGGAGTCCATCCAGCGGCGGCTGGCGGCCGGCGGCACCGGCGGACTCCCCGAAACGTTCCTGCTCGCCTTCTCCGCCGAGGGCAACGGCCGCGCCGTCGTCGCCGTCGGCAACCCCGACCTGGCCGACCACACCGCCGTCTACGTCCCCGGCACCGGCGCCCGGCTGGAGAACGTCGAGGGCGACCTCGTCCGCACCACCCGGCTGTGGCGCGAGAGCACGGTCGCCGCCATGGGCGAGAGCGTGTCCACCGTCATGTGGCTCGGCTACGACGCCCCCCAGAACGCCAAGCCCTTCGAACAGGGCGAGATCATCCCCTCGGCCACCTCCCGCGGCTACGCGCTGGACGCCGCCCCGGCCCTGCGCGACTTCGCCGCCGGGCTCCGGACCGCCGCCGGCGGCCCCGACGCCGGCGGCCCCGACGCCGGGCACACCACGGTCATCGGCCACAGCTACGGCAGCACCGTGGTCGGCGCGGCGGCCAAGGACGGCGGCGGGCTCGCCACCGACGACATCGTGGCGGTGGGCAGCCCCGGCATGCTCGTGCCCTACGCCGAGGACCTGGGCGTGGGCGGTGACCACGTGTGGTCGATGGCGGCCGGCACCCTGGACGACATCGTGCCCAACGCGGGCCGGATGTTCCTCGGCGAGAACGACGCCGGGATCGGGATCGGCCGGTACGGCATCCCGTACCTGAAGACCGACCTGGTGCCCAACGTGCCCTCCGACGAGCAGTTCGGCGCGCATATCATGGCGAACGACTCCACGGGCCACAGCGCCTACTGGGACGAGAACTCCCAGAGCCTGCGCAACCAGTCGCGGGTGATCGCCGGCCGGTACGACGACGTGGAACGGGGATGAGCCCGGCGGCCCGGCGGCGTCCGGTGACCGGGACGGCGGCCGTCCGGACGGCGCTCGCCGCGCTGGCGGCCTGGACGGCCCTGACGGCTTTGACGGCACTGACAACGGGATGCGGCGCGAGCATGACGAAGGACGCGAACGAGGCGCACGGCGCGCCCGGGGACCACGGCGACAGCACCGGGTACGGCGAGGGCGAGGACGGCACCGGCCCGGTGGCGGAGAAGCCGGTCGGCACCGCGCGCCAGGAGATCAGGGCGCTCTCCGACCAGCTGCTGGAGCTGGCCGCGCCCGCCGACGGCGCCACGGTCACCGACCCGGGACCCGGCGTCGACGCCTGTGCCGAGGACCCGGACCGCGAGCGGCTGTTCACGATGTACCACGCCTGGGGCGTCCACCGGCTGCCGCGCGCCGACCTGGAACAGGCGATGGACCGGCTGCGGCAGCGGCTCCCGGCCGAGGGCTGGCTCCTCACCGAGGACGGCGTCCTCAACAACGCCAACCGCTCCCCGCGCCTGCTGCTGGAGCACCCCGGCCTGCACACCGCCGCCGACATCACCCTGGCCGGGAAGGGCGACGACTCCCAGCTGCGCGTCACCCTCCAGACGGCCTGCTTCAGCACCCCGGAGGGCGAGAGCCCTGCGGGGGAGTACTGAGGGGTACGCGCTCCGCTCAGCGCGCGGCCGGGCGGCGACGGGCCGGGACGGTCAGGGCGCCGGGGGCAGGAACTGCGGCCCCTGCGGCGGCAGCACGACATCGGGCGCGGCCGGCGCCACCGGCGCGGCCCCGGCCGGCGGGTAGCCGTACCCCGCGCCGCCGCGCGGATCGGGCGGCCGTACCGGAGACCGTACGGCGGGCGGGGGCGGCGCGGCGGCCGTCACCCCGAACTCGGCGGCCAGCGCGACCAGACCGCCCCGGAACCCGAGCCCGGAGGCCCGGAAGTGCCAGCCGTCGCCGGCCCGGTACAGCTCCCCGCAGATCACCGCCGTCTCCCCGGGGCCCGGCTCCGGCGCGAACCGGGCCAGCGGCTCGGCGGCGAAGGCCCCGTACAGCAGCAGATGCGGATGCGTACGGGCCGCGTCGAACCCCCGCTCCGCCGAGGCCGCCAGCACCACCCGGCCCACCGCCGGATCCAGCCGGGCGAGTTCCGCCTCCACCGTGTCCAGCAGCCCGTGCCCGTCGCGCTGTTTGGGCAGCCGCCGCACCAGACCGGTGGGATGACGCGGCTGGTTGTAGAAGACGAAATCCCCCGGCGCGCGCACCCGCCCCGTACCGCCCAGCAGCAGCGCCGACAGATCCAGGTCCACGCCGCCCGTCCCGCGCGGCGACCAGCGCAGCACCGCCCGCACCGAGGTGACCGGCAGCCGAACGGTGGCCCCCTTGTCCAGCGCATGCGTCATACGGAAATCCTGCCTGCCGCCACACTGGCGAAACAACGGCGCGCTTACGATGGCCGAGATCCGGTGCTGCCGACGGGGTGCCCGGGAACATCGACCGTCCGGGGTGAAATATGCGGCATTATGGGCACCTATCGGCTGCGCAACGTCGCGTCCTGTTCCATCAGGAGCCGGCCGAATTCAGCCTGAACTCCTCCGTGCGCACCCTCGGCATGGCCCTGGGAGCCACGCTCTACAGCCCGGCCACCCGGCCCCGGCTCGCCACCGACATCCGCAAACAGCAGGCCGCCGGGGTCATCTCGATGGTCCTGTGCCTTGAGGACTCCATCAGCGACGCCGAAGTTCCCGGCGCCGAGGAGAACCTGGTGCGCCAGTTCGCCAGGCTGGAGCGCGAAGGCGCCGACGACCAACTGCCGATGCTGTTCATACGGGTCCGCACACCCGAGCAGATCACCGGCCTCACCAGCCGGCTCGGTACGGCGGTACGGCTGCTGGCCGGGTACGTGCTGCCCAAGTTCACCGCCGACGCCGGGCCCGCCTTCCTGGAAGCCCTCACCGGCGCCGAGGTGATGAGCGGCCGGCGGCTGCTGGCCATGCCCATCCTCGAATCCCCCGAACTGCTCCACCTCGAATCCCGCGCCGAGCGCCTGGCCGCCGCCGCCCGCGTCCTCGACAAATACCGCGAGCGCATACCCGCCGTCCGGCTCGGCGTCACCGACTTCTGCTCCGCCTACGGCCTGCGCCGCACCCCGGACATGACCGCCTACGACGTGCACCTGGTCGCCTCCGTCATCGCGGACGTCGTCAACGTCTTCGGCCGCGCCGACGGCACCGGCTTCACCGTCTCCGGCCCGGTGTGGGAGTACTTCCGCGCCCAGGAGCGCATGTTCAAACCGCAGCTGCGCCGCAGCCCGTTCAGCGGGCGCGCCGAAGGGCTGCGCGCCTCGCTCATCGAGCACAACATGGACGGCCTGCTCCAGGAGATCGAACTCGACCAGGCCAACGGCCTGCTGGGCAAGACCTGCATCCACCCCTCCCACGTCGCCCCGGTGCACGCGCTGTCCGTCGTCACGCACGAGGAGTTCAGCGACGCGGCCGACATCCTGCGCACCGGGCCGCACGGCGGCGGCGTCCTGCGCTCCGCCTACACCAACAAGATGAACGAGGTGAAGCCGCACCGCGCCTGGGCGGAGCGGACGATCCGCCGCGCCGAGGTGTTCGGCGTGGCCCGGGACGGCGTCGACTTCGTCGATCTGCTGGCCGCCGGCATGGAGGGGGAGCACACGGAATGAACGACACGGTCTGGAACGGTGACTGGGTGACCCGGCGGCTCGGCGTCACCCTGCGCGGCGACACCGCCCGCGAACACCTGGGGCTCGCCGTGCGGCGCAACCCCAAACGGGCCCACCTGCTGGTGTCCCGGATCCTCGGCAAGCATGTGCCGCAGCGCCCCGGCGTGGTGTACGGGGCCGGCTACGAACTGGGCCGTCGGGTACGGCAGGTGCTCGGGGCCGGGGAGCCGGTGGCCGTCGTGCTCGGCTACGCGGAGACCGCCACCGGGCTCGGGCACTGCGTCGCCGACGGCATCGGCGGCGGCGCGGGCGGCGTCACCTGCCTGCACTCCACGCGGCGCGCCGTCCCGGGCGTCGCCGAGGTGGCGTTCGAGGAGGAGCACAGCCACCACACCGGGCATCTCGTGCTGCCCGCCGATCCGGCGCTGCTGTCGGCCGACGGCGCGCTGGTGCTGGTGGACGACGAACTCTCCACCGGCCGCACCGTGCGCAACACCCTCACCGCGCTGCACCGGCTGCACCCGCGCACCCGGTACGTGGTGGCCGCGCTGGCCGATCTGCGGACCGAGGAGGACCGGGCCGCGCTGGAGAAGTTCGCGGCCTCGCTCGGCGCCACGGTGGAGGTCGTCTCCCTCGCGGCCGGGGAGGTGGTCCTCCCGGCGGACGTGCTGGAACGCGGCCGGGCCCTGGTCGCCGCACTGGACGGCCCGGACGGCCCGGACGCACCGCAGCCGGACGCCGCTGCCGCACCCGGCACCGCACCGGGCACCGTCCACCGCGCCCCGCTGGACTGGCCGGCCGCCCTCCCCGAAGGCGGCCGGCACGGCTTCACCCCGGCCCACCGCGCCCGCCTCGACACCGCCCTGCCCGGCCTCGCCCGGCAACTGGCCGCCGCCCTCCCGCCCGGCGCCCGCCGCGTCCTGGTACTCGGCACCGAGGAGTTCCTGTACGTCCCGCTGCGGCTGGCCGCCGCCCTGGAGACGGAGATGTCCGCCGCCGGGGACGGGCCCGAGGTGCGGTTCTCCTCCACCACCCGCTCGCCCGTCCTCCCCGTCGACGACCCCGGGTACGCCATCCGCTCCCGCCTCGTCTTCCCCGCCCACGACGACCCCGCCGACGGCCCCGGACCGCGCTACGCCTACAACATCGGCGGCCCCGGTGCGTGGGACGCCGTCGTGGTGATCACCGACACCCCCGCCGACCGCCCCGCCCTGCACGCGCCCGGCGGCCTCCTCGCCCGGCTCGCCGCACGCACCCCGCACGTCGTGCTGGCCACCGTCCCCGCCGCCGCCCCGCCGCTGCGCGGACCCGCCTTCTCCTCCTACGCCCCCGACGAGGTCGCCTGGCTGCTCAAGGACCTCACCGACGTCCCGCTGGAGGCACCCACCGAGGAACGCGAGGAAGCCATCCAGAGCGGCGGCGCCCACTACGCCGAATCGCTCCCCGTCGAATACCAGCCCAGCGACGCCTACCAGCGGCTCTTCCACACCGCGCTGGACGCCTCCGCCCGCCGCATCGCCGCCGCCGTCGGCACCGTCACCGAACTGGTGCTGGCCGGCCGGCCCCGCCCCGTCCTGGCCTCCCTCGCCCGCGCCGGCACCCCCGTCGGCATCCTCATACGCCGCTGGGCCCAGCACGCCCACGGCCTCCGGCTCCCGCACTACGCCGTGTCCATCGTGCGCGGCCGGGGCATCGACACCACCGCCCTGCGCTGGCTCGCCGCCCACCACGACCCGGCCGACGTGGTGTTCGTCGACGCCTGGACCGGCAAGGGCGCCATCACCCGCGAACTCGAAGCGGCCCTCGCCCCGTTCCCCGGCTTCGACCCCTCCCTCGCCGTCCTCGCCGACCCCGGCGGCTGCGTGTCCGTCTACGGCACCCGCGAGGACTTCCTCATCCCCTCCGCCTGCCTCAACTCCACCGTCTCCGGCCTCATATCGCGCACCGTGCTGCGCGCCGACCTGATCGGCCCGCACGACTTCCACGGCGCCAAGCACTACGCCGAACTCGCCCACGCAGACCAGTCCGCCCGCTTCCTCGACGCCGTCACCGCCCACTTCCCCGCCGTGGGAGACGAGGTGGCCGCCGCCGTCCCCGCCCTGCTCGCCGCCGACCGCACCCCTACCTGGGAGGGCAGGCGGGCCGTGGAACGCCTCAGCGACGCGTACGGCATCGGCGACGTCAACCTCGTCAAACCGGGCGTCGGCGAGACCACCCGCGTCCTGCTGCGCCGTGTCCCCTGGCGGGTGCTCACCCGGCGCGGCGTCGGCGCCGACCTCGACCACATCCGGCTGCTCGCCGAGCAGCGCGGCGTCCCCGTCGAGGAGCGGGACGACCTCCCCTACAGTTGCGTCGGACTGATCCACCCCCGGTACACCAAGGGCGCCACCGGTGCCGACGGAAGGGCAGCACGTTGACCGCCTCGGCACCCGTCCTCGTCGCCAGCGACCTCGACCGGACCCTCATCTACTCGGCCGCCGCCCTCGCCCTCGGCCTGCCCGACGCCAAAGCCCCGCGGCTGCTGTGCGTCGAGGTGCACGAGGGCAAGCCGCAGTCGTTCCTGACCGAGACCGCCGCCGGGCTCCTCGCCGGGCTGGCCGGCTCCCCGCACACCGTCTTCGTCCCCACCACCACCCGCACCCGCAAGCAGTACCGGCGCATCAACCTGCCGGGGCCGCCCGCCCGGTACGCGATCTGCGCCAACGGCGGCCATCTCCTCGTCGACGGCGAGACCGACCGCGACTGGCACGCCTCGGTACGGCGCACCCTGGCCGCCGAGTGCGCCCCCATGGCCGAGATCCAGGACCACATGCGGCGCACCGCCGCCCCGCGCTGGCTGCTGAAGGTACGGGACGCCGAGGAACTGTTCACCTACCTCGTCGTCGAACGCGCCCTGCTGCCCGACACCTGGACCAAGGAACTCGCCGACTGGGCCGAGCCGCGCGGCTGGACGGTCTCCCTCCAGGGCCGCAAGCTGTACGCGGTGCCGCGGCCGCTGACCAAGTCGGCGGCCGTCGCCGAGATCGCGCGCCGCACCGGGGCCGGTACGGTCCTGGCCGCCGGCGACTCCCTGCTGGACGCCGATCTGCTGCTCGCGGCGGACCGGGGCTGGCGCCCGGGGCACGGCGAACTCGCCGACACCGGGTGGAGCGCCCCGCACATCACGGCGCTCGCGGACCGGGGCGTCAGCTGCGGGGAGGAGATCCTCCGGGCGTTCGTGGCGCACGCTCGCCGCGGCTGAGCCGCTGACGGCGGACGGCGGCGTCGCGCCGCCGGTCCTCCTCGGCGGCCTGCTCGGGGTGGCGGGCCCGCCAGTACGGGTTGTCGTGCGGCAGCCGGCCGCTGACCCGCCCGTACATGCCGAAGCACATCAGGATCAGCCCCACCACGAAGCTGAAGAGGACGTTCTGGATCCGGAACGCCAGGAAGTTGGCGCCGGTTTCCAGGACGGCCAGGTTGTAGAAGCCGCTCAGCACGAACAGCACGCCCACCGTCAGATTGAGGGAGGACGCGAAGTTGCCGCCCTTGATCATGCCGGCGAACAGCAGCAGGCCCACCACGATGGACAGCCAGCTGAGCGCGCCGTTGCTGTTGAGACCGGCGACCGTGTTGTCGCCGGTGGAGAAGAAACCGAGGCGCTGGATCACCCCGAAGACGCCGAAGACGATCAGCGCGACGCCGACCAGTCCGGCGCCGATCCGGTAGACGACGCTCAGCCGGTGGTCGGCCGGCAGATGTTCGTCGAGCCGGGCCCGCTGGAAAAGGCCCCGCAGACCGACTTCGGGTATCCGATCACGTGAATGCGTATGGATGGCCATATCACCAGCATGGCCCCCGAAAGCGGACGGATCAACCGCAGCAGCCGCCTCCGCAGCAGCCCCCGCCGCCCCCTCCGCCGGCGGCCCGCGGGGCCGGCGCGGGCCCCCGGGAGGCGGCGCCGCCGCCCACCGCCACCGTGGACAGCAGCTTCACGGAATCCTCGTGCCCGGCCGGGCAGCGGGCCGGATCGGCCGACCGCGCCATCGGCCGGCTCAGCTCGAACTGGTCGCCGCAGCTGCGGCAGCGGTACTCGTAACGCGGCATGGGCCCAGGGTAGCCGGGTCCGCCGGTCAGGACCTCCCCTGCCGGATGTCCTCCACGACGGCCGCCACCATGCCCCGTACCGCCTCGGTCTCGGTCAGGAACAGCCAGTAGTCGGGGTTGCGGCCCCCCGCCTCCAGCGCGGCCACCGCCCGGTCCAGCCGCTCCACCGCCGCGTCCAGCGGCCCGGCGTGCCGCGGATCGGGGATCTGCCGGCCGCTCATCGCCAGCCGCTGCCCGTCCCGGATGGCGAACCGGGCCCGGTCGGCCTCCTTCGACGGGTCGAACGACACCTCGTTCAGCCGGCGCAGCCGCTCACCGGCCGCCGACACCGCCTCGTCGGTGCGGCCCAGCAGCGTCTGCACTTCCGCGAGACGGGCCGTCGCGTCGTCCCAGCGCTGCGCGTCGCGCGCCCGCTGCGCTTCGCCCAGCGCGCTCTCCGCCTCCCGCACCGAGGCCGCCGCCTGCTCGGGCACCCGCTGGAGGTCCTGCCAGCAGGCCGCGCTGAACCGGCGGCGCAGCTCGCTGAGCACCGGCTCCACCTGCCCGGCCCGGGTGGTGATCGCCTGCGCCCGGGTGCGCAGCGACGCCAGCCGCTTGTCGATCCCGGCCGCCCGGCGCGGCAGCTGCCCGGCCTCGGCGGTGATCGCCTCGGCCCGCCGCCGTACGTCCTCGGCCCGCCGGACGGTCGGCTGGATGCCGTGCTGGGCCGGGCCCTCGTTCAGCAGCCGCAGCTCGGGGCCGAGCGCGGCCAGCGCGGCGGCCAGCTCATCGGCGGCGAGCCGGGCCTCGCGTACCGCGTCCAGGGCGGTGGTGGCGTCCCGCAGCGCCCGCTTGGCGCTCTCGACGGCGGGGGCGACCTGCCGCAGCTGGTTCTCGGCGCGCTCCAGCAGCGGGGCCAGGCTCTGGCCGAAGGTGTCCAGATCGGCCTTGGTGCGGCGCAGCTCGTCCCTGACCCGCACGAAGTCGTGCCGGGCGCGGGAGGCGGCGCCGGCGTCCAGGCTCTCGCTGTCGAGGTCGTGGACGTCGACGGTGCGGATGTACTCGTGGCTGACCTGGTCGATGCGCTCGCCGAACGCGGCGAAGTCGTGCGCCACCCGGGGCGCCTGCCGGGAGTCGTCGGCGGCGGCGGTGATGGTCTCGACCGTGATGCGCAGTTCGCGCTGGGCCGTGTCGAGTTCGTAGAACGCGGCGGCCGTCTCGTCCTGGGCGGCCTGGGCCTCGGCCCGCAGATCCTCCACCCGGCCCCGGCCCCAGCGCCGTACCCCGCCGCCGGTGAACGCCCCGGGGAGGGCGAGCGCGACGGCGGGCAGCAGCGCCAGGGGCAGCAGCGCGATCCCGGCAAGTTCCCTGGCGGTGCGCGTCGCCCTCACTGTGCACTCTCCCCACTCCACGACTGGTGGTCATTCTTTCACCAGGAGCCGGGCGGGAACATGGCCAGGTCAGTCGGAGCCGTGCACGGATATGCCGCCGTTGCGGGTGCTGACGGAGATCCGGGCCCCGGCGGCCTCGTCCCGCGGGACGTCGACGTCGACGGAGCCGTTGTCGGTGTCCGTGTCGACGCGGTAGGCGGTCCCGGCGGGGACGGTCAGCCGGACCGCGCCGTTGTGGGAGGTGACCTCGACCTCTTCGGGGACGCCGGCCAGGCCGAGCGCGATGCCGCCGTTGTGGGTGTCGGCGCGGAGCCGGGGGGTGTCCAGACCGGTGGCGGTGATCGTCCCGTTGTGCGAGGAGAGCCGCAGGTCGCCGGTGCCGCTGTCCTCGACGGTGATGTTCCCGTTGTGCGAGGAGAGGTCCAGCGGGGCGGTGAACCCGGCGGCCTCGATGTGCCCGTTGACGCCGCGCACGGTGACGGCGAGGTCGGCCGGGACCGCGATCTCGTGCGGGGCGTCGCAGGAGGTGACGAACCCCGAACACTCCACCCGCAGGGTGAGGGTGTCACCGGCCATCTCCCAGCCGATGTCGGTGGTGCCGAACACCTTCCCGGCGGTGAACCAGCGGGTCACGGCGATCTCCCCCGCCAGCTCCGGATCGGGCACCAGCGTGACGTCGGCGTCGCCGGACTCGACGGTGAGGGTGTCGCCGGTGACCCCGAAGGTGGCGTGCTCGGCCGCCCCGTCGTGCGTCTGCGTGGAACACCCGCTCAGCCCGGCCGCCAGGACGACGGCCGCGGCGGTGAGAACGGCGGAGTGGACAAAGGTACGGCGCACGGCTCGGCCCCCGGTGGATGGTGCGGATTCCCGACACCCACCACGCTAGGAACGCGGTCCCCACCAGGTAATCCTGCTGGCCGGTGGACGCGGGGTATGGCTGGCCCCACCCGGCGGGGCATGTACGCTGTTGCAGGTCCCGCGGGTGCATAGCTCAGCGGTAGAGCGCCGCCCTTACAAGGCGGATGTCGGCGGTTCGAACCCGTCTGCACCCACTTCCGTACACCGGACCGTGCCCTGTCCCCCGCCCGGGGGACAGGGTGTTTCTGTGCGTGGGGGGCGTCGTGGGCCAGGGTGGACTCTTCAGCGTGCTGTGGGGGCTGGGCGCGGGCCTGCTGGGGGCGGTCCTGGCGACCGACTTCCGGGGCTCGGCGGAGCGGTTCGTGATGATCTCGGAGCGGACGATGATGGTCGGCTCCCGGAACCGCCGGCCGGTCATGGGGACGCGCGGAGTACGGCTGCTCGGTGGCGTGTTCGCGCTGGCCGGTCCGGTCGTATCGGTGGTGGGCCTGGTCGAACTGGCGCGGTCCGACGGCGCCCAGACGTCGTTCACCGTGCAACCGCCGCTGCCGTTCCTGCTGTTCGCGGCGGTGGCCGGCATCGTGGGCGAGTGGCTGCTGTGGCGGCCGGACGGTCCGCTGCGGGACGAATGGGCCGCGGGCGGATCCGTACGCCGGACGGCACTGGTCGCCCTGAGCGCCACGGCTCCCCTGATGCTCGGCACGATGGCCCTCGGCTGGACGGCGGCGGCACCGGCGGGACTGCTCGTCGCCGCGGTGGCGATGGCGGTGATACTCCCGGAGCCGTACGAACCGATCGACGACGGCGGTCCCCCGGCCCGGCCGGGGTCACAGCAGGTGTCCGGTGTCGGCGTCAGAGGGGCGGAAGGGCGTCGGTGACGCGCCGCCCGCGCCATGGGTCTCCTGGCCAGCGACGCCGTCGAGGGGGCCGGGGTGCTCCCCGTAGCGCATCGGGACGGTCTGGAGGTCTTTACGGCTCTCGGTTCCGAGCAGTCCGTCGACGGGTCCGGTGGAGAGGCCGCCCTTCGCGGATCTGCCTGGACCCTCTTGGCTGTTGGGCGATGATCCACGCCATGGCCACGCCCTTCGGATCGGACCCGTGACCCGTGACCGGTGACCGGTGACCGGTGACCGGTGACGTCAGGTTGCGCACCGCTCATTGAGGTGCGGTTGCGGTTCGTATGATCATCTCGACAAGCTGGTCGCCGGTAACGTGCCACTTCTTGGTTTCCAGGAGGCCGCCGTTCTCGAAGCTGATGATGCCGTGCACGCTGGTCAGCAACATCGCACCGACCGGCCGGGCGCGCTCCGGATCCGCGAGGGTGCCCGAGACGATCGAAAGGAACTGGTCGTGCGTGCGTGACACCGCAGCGATCGCTTCGCTGGAGGCAGTCGATGGCGCGCCGAACATCAACGCGTAGGTGTGTGGGCGCCGCCGACCGAGGTCCATCAGGTCGGCCAGTGCGCGGGCCAGGCGCTCGGGCGGCGTCAGATGGTCCGCCGCGATGAGTGCGTCGAGACCTTCGCCGACCTGACCCCAGCTCCTGGCCGCGACCGCGGCGAGCAGGTGCTCCTTGTCCGGAAAATGTCCGTACGGCGCCCCGCGAGACACGTCCGCCCTGGTCCCCACGGCGCGCAGGGTCACCGCGCCGGGCCCGCCCTCGTCCAGCAGATCGGCGGCAGCTTCGACCAGCGCTCGCCGGGTGGCTGCGGCACTTTCCGATCGGCTGACCATGCCTCCCATGTTACGTGACACCGTCACACGACTCGTTTGACAATGTCACACGAGTCGGTATCGTCACTCGTATGACAACGTCACATGAGCACTCCGAGATGATCCTGATCACTGGCGCGTCGACCGGCATGGGTGCCGCGACCGCCCGTGAGCTTGCCCGCCGCGGCTTTCACGTCCTGGCAAGCGTCCGGCGCCAGTCCGACGCCGACACACTGCGGAGCGCGGGACTGGAGCCGGTGCTGCTGGACATCACCGACCCCGAACAGATCGCCTCGGTCTCCCAGCGCATCGCCGACGACCCGGCAGGACGCCCGCTTCGCGCAGTGATCAACAACGCCGGCATCGCCATCAACGCGCCGGTCGAGGTGCTGTCGATGGAGCAGTGGCAACGGCAGTTCGACGTGAACTTCTTCGGGCACGTCGCGGTGACCAAGGCCGTCCTGCCCGCGCTGCACGCCAGCGGCGGCCGCGTGGTGAACATCAGCTCCATCGGGGGCCGGGTCGCGATGCCGACCTACGGCGCCTACGCCGCCGCGAAGTTCGCCATGGAAGCGATGAGCGACTCCCTGCGGCGGGAGCTGGCGCCTCACGGCGTGCAGGTCGTGGTCGTCGAGCCCGGCGGGGTGAAGACCGAGATGACCGGCCACGGCATCGAGCGGGCGAACGACACCATGGCCACGTTGTCGCCGACCCAGCGCAGCCGCTACGGCGGACTGCTCCAGGCGATCATCAACCAGGCGACATCGTTCACCGACTCCGGACTGTCCGCCGAGGCCGCCGCCCTGGTCATCGCCAAGGCCGCGACCGCGCGGCGCCCGCGCACCCGGTACACCATCGGGCGCGACGCGGCCGTACTCACCCGCCTGTCACGGATCCTCTCCGACAAGGCACTCGACCGCATGCTTGCCGCCAACCTCCGCCCCCATTACCCCAAACCGCACAGCGCGTGATCAATCGCCCCAGCGGTGAGGGGATATCAAGAAGCGGCAGGGGAGCCCCCGGACCCCGACGACGACATCAGCCGCGGTCACCGGGAGATGGTGCCCGCCCGGAACGGTGCTGTCGCAGGAGACCGGCGATCCCTCCGATGACGAACGGAGCGGCGAGGAGCAGGGCGAGGACGAGCAGCGGCGCGGCGACGAACACCAGGACCGGGGTCCCCTGCGTGTCGGCGACGATGTCGGCAATCACAGGTCGATGGTGCCAGGCGGAACGGCGATGGCCCAGGCAGAGGTGGGCGAGGCCGCGCCGTGAGGCGGCTCAGCTCCGGCTGGACCCCCCGGAACCGGGCTTCGAGGTCGGGGGCACGGATAGGTCCGGGGGCGTCAGGGCGCTGTGGAGGGCTCTCACGTCACAGCGGACCCGCGCCGGAGCCGGAGGTACAGGGCGGCACCGGCCCCGGCAGCCCCCGCCGTTACCGCTCCCCGGCCTGCGCCTCGCGCGAGCGCGTCGCCGCGCACCGGCGGCGCGTCCGGTGAACCTTCGCGTTTCCTTCGAATGGCCCGCAAACTCCTGGGACACAAGCGCCGTTAGTCTGCTCGGAGTTGACCGACAAGCAAGGGGAGTGAGGAACCGGAGTGTCCCACCTCAACGACGAGAGCGGCGGTCCGATCGATCTCCGTACCGACCAGCCGCACGCGGCCCGGATGTACGACTATCTGCTGGGTGGCAAGGACCACTACACCGTGGACGGCGAAGCCGCAGAGAAGGCCCTGACCGCCTTCCCGCTGCTGCGCACCGCCGCCCGCGAGAACCGCAAGTTCCTCGGCCGCGCCGTCCAGTACCTGGTGCGTGAGACGGGGATACGGCAGTTCATCGACCTCGGTTCCGGGCTGCCCACCGCCGAGAACGTGCACCAGGTCGCCCAGCGGCACGACCCGACCACGCACGTCGTCTACGTCGACAACGATCCGATCGTCCTCGTGTACGGCAGCGCCATGCTCGCCCAGGACCGGCGAACCGCCGTCATCCAGGGCGACGTCCGCGATCCGGGCGCCGTCCTCGACCACCCGCGCACCCGCGAACTGATCGACTTCGACGAGCCGGTGGGCGTCCTCGCCGTGGCCGTACTGCACTTCGTCGGCGACGAAGAGAAGCCGGAGGCCATCGTCCGCACCCTGCGCGACGCCGTCCCGCCCGGCAGCCACTTCATCCTGTCGCACGCCACCGCCGACATCGCCCCCGAGGCGGCCATGGGCGTCCAGCGCGCCTATCGCGCCCAGGGCGTACCGCTGACCCTGCGCGACAAGGCCCGGTTCACCGAGTTCTTCGACGGTCTCGACCTCATCGAGCCCGGCGTGCAGGTCGTCTCCGACTGGCGCTCGGACGTCCCCGAGGCGGAGCGCCCCGACCACGCGGACGTGTCCTGGTACGGGGGAGTGGGACGGCTCGCCTGAGCCTCAGACCGCCGCCGGGGCGGGCGCCGGGCGCAGCAGGCGGACGGCGACCGCGCCGGCCACCACCAGGGCCAGCAGGGACAGGCCGGTGCTGAACCAGCTGGCGCCCAGGATCTGGCCGCCGATGTAGCCGACGCCGACGCTGTAGCAGGTCCACACCACGGCGGCCAGCGCCGACCACGGCAGGAAGTCCTTGGGGCGGCGCCGGGTGGCTCCCGCGCCGATCGAGACCACGGCCCGTCCGGCCGGGGCGAAGCGGGCCAGCACCACCAGCGGCCCGCCGCCCCTGGCCAGCGCGGAACCGAGCCGCTGCTGGGCGGTGGACAGCCGGCGCGAACGCGCGATGGCGGTGTCGAAGCGCCGCCCGCCGTGCATGGCCAGCCGGTAGGCGCACAGATCGCCGAGGAACGAGGCGGTGGCCGCGCAGAGCATCAGCAGCGCCAGCTGCGGCAGATGGGAACCCGGGTTGGGGGCGGGCAGCCCCGCCACGTCGATCGCGGCACCGCCGGCGATGGTGGCGGCCGTGACGACGACGGCGCCGCTGGGCAGGACCGGGAGGAACACGTCGAGCAGGATGAAGAGCACCACGACCAGGTAGATCCACGGGGCGTAGAGCAGCACCCCCAAGGTCTCCGACACGTGTTCCCCGCTCCCCGAGCAGCCGCTGGGCCGCGTCAGCCGTCCGCCGATGTTCTCGATAGTGACGCATTCCTGTGCACGGTCGTTCCCCATGGCGTGCGTACACGTACCGCCGTACAGCGTACGCCCGCGTCATCCGGCCGGTGCACGCGGGTGCGTGGGGCGCGACCGCGGTCCGGGGTGCGGGCATCGTGAGGAAACGCCCCAGGTGAGGGGCTCTGTGCAGTGGCGTGAGGAGAGCGGGATGAGGGTGCGGAACACCGGGAGCGGAGCCGGGCGCGGGCGGCCGGGACGAGGGCCGGCGGCGCGGGCGGCGGTACGGCTGCTGGCCCCGGCGATGGCGGCGGTGCTGGCGGGTACGGGCGTCGCGCACGGGCTGGGCCGCGCCGAGGGCGCGCACTGGCTGCGCGCGTGGGGCTATGCCGTCCCGCCCGGCGACCCTGCGCCCGGCGACGCGGTGACCTACGACGAGGAACTGGTGCCCGCCGGGGCCCGGATCCAGGTGATCCAGCGGGTGAGCGGCGGGACGATGACGGTGGAACTGGAGGTGCGCGGCGTGCAGCCGGGCCACGCGTTCGGCGCGCACGTGCACGAACTGCCCTGCGGGGACGACCCGGCCGACTCCGGGCCGCACTACCGGAACGACCCGGCGGACGGGCCGGAGCCGGCGAACCCGCGCAACGAGGTGTGGCTCGACTTCACCGCCGACTCGGCCGGGCGCGGCACGGCGCTCTCCCGTCAGCAGTGGGTGTTCCGGCCGGGCGAGGCCAACTCCGTGGTGATCCACGAGCACGCCACCGGGCACGGCGGTGACGCGGGCGGCAGGGTGGCGTGCCTCACGGTCGGGTTCACGGACTGATGGTGTCGCGTACAGTGGTGGGGTCTGAAGGGGAGTAGCTCTTCGCCGGACCGTCGACATACTGGCCTCTCGCGGGGCCCGGCGCCCGGAGCGGACGTTTTGGCGTCCGCCAGCGAGACCTTCGGCCAGCAGTGTCCTGGACGCTGCCGGGCCGAAGTGTGCGCTCCTCTCGCGGATTCCTCGGCACGGCCGGTCCGGTCCGTCCCTTTTCATCACGAGGAATACCGTGTTCAGTCTCTCCACCGCCGCCGTGGTCTTCGGCGTCATCTTCCTGGCCGAACTGCCGGACAAGACCGCGCTCGCCGGTCTGCTGCTCGGCACCCGCTTCCGAGCCTCGTACGTCTTCGCCGGGGTCGCCGCCGCCTTCGCCCTGCACGTGGTGCTCGCGGTGGCGGCCGGCTCCGTCCTCACCCTGCTGCCGCAGCGTCCGCTCCAGGCGGTGGTGGGCGCCCTGTTCCTGGGCGGCGCCATCTATCTGCTGCGCAGCAAGGGGGAGGAGGACGAGGAGATCAAGGAGCCGTCGAGCGCGTCCTTCTGGAAGGTCGCCGGCTCGGGCTTCACCCTCATCCTGGTCGCCGAGTTCGGCGATCTGACCCAGATCATGACCGCCAACCTGGCGGCCCGGTACGACGACTGGCTGTCGGTCGGTGTCGGCGCGTTCGCGGCGCTGTGCGCGGTGGCCGGCATCGGCATCCTGGGCGGCCGGGCGCTGCTGAAGCGGGTGCCGATGCGGCTGATCACGCGGATCGCCGCCTGCGTGATGCTGGCGCTGGCGGTGTGGAGCTTCTACGAGGCCATCGTCGGCTGAGTGC
>NZ_JBHWJL010000007.1:0-42689 GCF_042731495.1 Streptomyces sp. NPDC059853 | reverse complement strand
GGCCCGGCCCCGTCCCGGAGCCGCGCGGCCCTGAGCGCCGGGCTCATCCCCGGCGTCCCTTGCGCCGACCGCCGCCCCCGCCGCCGGCGGGCTGCGGGGCGGCGAGGCCGAGTTCGGTGGCGAGGGCCCACATCGCGCGGCGTACCGGGCCCTTGGCGTCCAGGTCCTGGATACGGCCCGCGTCCTGCGCCTCCTGGAGTTCCTTGAAGTTGGCGGGCACCGACTGGCGGGCGACCTGGGTGCCGGTGATCCGCGCGACCAGCTGCGGCTGGATGGCGCTGGAGCGGCTGAGCCGGTTGACGACGGTGACCACGCCCTCGGCCTTGCGGATCTGGAGCCGGTCCCACATGCGCACCATGCGGTTGACGGCGCGGACCGCGATCACGTCGGGGGTGGTGACGAGCAGGGCGGTGTCGGCGAGTTCGACGGCGGCGGCGGTGGCGGCGTTCATCTGGGAGCCGCAGTCGACGATCACCGTGTCGTACCGGGCCCGCACCGCCGCGAGCAGATGCCGGGCCGTGCTGTCGGTGACGTCCTCGCCGCGCTCGCCCTCGGCCGGGGCGATGAGCATCGCCAGTCCGGTGCGGTGGGTGAACACCGCCTCGGCCAGCACCTGCGGGGAGATGTCGCCGATGCCCGCGAGGTCGGCCAGCGAGCGGCGGAACTGCACGTCGAAGAAGGAGCCGACGTCACCGCTGAGCAGATCGAGGTCGACGAGCACCACGCCGCGTCCCTCGGCGGGCGCGGAGGTCTGGGCGGCCAGCGCCAGCTGGGTGGCCAGCAGGGTGGCCCCCACGCCGCCCTTGGCGCCGGAGACGGTGACGAGCCGGCCGCCGGGGCCGGTGCTCGCGCTGTCGCCCAGGCCCAGGTGGCGCCGCATCCCGGCGGCCCACTGGGCGGCGGCGGACAGCCGGGTGGACAGTTCCTCGAACGACAGCGGCAGTCCGGCCAGGCCGCGCGCGCCGGCGTCCATCGCCGCCGAGTACAGTCCGGCGGTCGGGTCGGCGGAGACCAGCACCACGCCGACCGCCGGGAAGCGCAGCGCCACTTCGCGGATCAGCTCCAGCGCGGGCAGCGGCCCGATCCGTTCGTGGATGATCACCACGTCGGGCAGCCCGGCCACCGACTCGTGGGCGAGCGCGGCCAGGGTGTCCAGCAGGGTGACGGAGTCGGGCACCGCGCGCATCGGTTCGCTGCCGGGCAGCTGGCTGAGCAGTGTGATCAGTGAGCGCGCGGTGTCCGGGTCGCCCACCGCCGGGAGAATGCGCGTCGTCATCCAAGCCACCCCAACCCCATGCTCGTCACGGAACCTGCCCCAGCGGGAGGCCGCTGTGCGGGCTGCCGGCCAGGTCGCCCACGATGGTGTACGTGCGCTCCTCCTCGGGGATCTCCTGCTCCTCCCCGGGAGCGACGAGGGCCAATCGCACCTGCTCGGCGAAGGCTTCGGCGAAGGTGACCCGCTCGGCGTCCAGGTGGTCGAGCGCGAAGGTGATCGGCACGGCCTCGGTGGTCCGGCGGTCCTCCTCGACCTCGGTCAGGTCGCCGACCTCGATCACCTCGGCGTTGTTGACCATGAGCCGGACCATCTCGATCTCGTCGCCGTCGTCGGCTCCGGTCTCCCGTACCCGGTACGCCGCGTACAGATTGATCTTCGCCCCGGGGTAGATCTTGCCCGCGACGCCGGTGGAGGCGTCGATGAGCACCGCGATCTCCTGCTGGCCGGGGGCCAGTTCCGGCCGGTCGGCGATCATGTCCCGCTGGAGCAGCGAGCCCTCGCTGAGCGGGGAGAGGGCGACCTTGCCCTCGATCTGCGCCAGGTCGGTGACCGCCGAGTCGGATATGTACCGCTCGGGGATGGAGACTTCGCGCAGCTGCTCGGCGCGCAGCTCGGTGTAGGGCTCGACGTCCTCGCTCAGCTCGTAGGCCGTCACCTCGGGGCCGACCTTCGACTCCACGTCGTTGATCACCGCGACCACTCCGGCGAACGCGCCGAGGGCGAGCAGGGCCGAGACGAGCAGCAGAAGGAAGCCGCGGCGCTGACGAGCATTCATGGAGTCTTTTTACCTTCTGCCTCGGACAGCGCGTCGGCCGTTGGGGATATCGGTGCCAAAATGCCGCTCACCGCGCCAGCGCCTTGCGGTGCCCGCCGCCGATCGCGGGGCGCTCCCGGCCGCTGGACACCGGTGCCGAACAGAAGGCGCAGCGGTCGCCGATGAGGGTGAAACCGCACCAGTGGCAGGGTTCCTGACGCATCGAGGACACCATCTGGTAGAGCAGCGAGGCGTCGTGGATGGCGGCGGCGAACTCCACCAGCTTGTGGGTGTGCCACCAGGCGGGCGACTGGGCGGGCAGCGGCACCGGGTGGACGCCCTGGACCTGCCACTGGCGGGCGAGCTGTCCGGTGACCCAGGCGCTGTCGAACCGTCCGGCGGCGTAGGTGAGGGTGGTGGCGAACTGCGGCCCGGCCAGCCCGGCCGCGCCGGAGCGCTCGCCCGCCCGTACCAGCTGGGCGGTGGGGCGGGCGAGGACGGCGTGCGGTGCGGAGACCACCGAGCGCGGCCCGGTGACCGGCGGCAGGGCGACCGGCAGCCGGTCGGCGCGCGCGGCGGAGCCGAGCAGCGCGCCCGCGTAGATGTAGTGGGACAGCAGCCGGGTGGCGGCACCGAGCACCCCGGGGCCGAAGTCGCACACCGACAACTGCCGCAGCTGGCGCACCAGGACGGCGGCGCCGAGCGGGGGCAGCGAGGTGGACAGCAGTGCGATGCGGTCGCTCTCCAGCATGGCGCGGACGGCGTGCAGCCGCTGGACGTGGGCGCGGGGGGTGGTGGCCGGGTAGACGGCGATCACATGGCCGTGCCGTTCCAGCAGTCCGGCGATCTCCGCCAGGGCGGTGGGGAAGTCCTGTTCGCCCGGCGGGGTGAGGACATGCGCGCCGGGGGTGTGCGGATCGGTGGCCGGCAGCACCAGGTCGGCGCTGGTCACCGCGATGGCAATCGGCATACCACCCCCTGTCGTCGGGGCGAAGCCTATCGGCAGCCGGGCGCGCTCCGGTAGCTGAGGGCGTAGGCCGGCTTGCCCGGCTTGCTGTCGCTCATCGGAGCGGACAGCGCGGCGAACTCCTCGCTGTCGAAGGCGTCGAGGCGTCCGAGTCCGGCGGCGGTGCGTCCGCTGCCGGGCAGGTGGGTTCCGGGGTCGAGGGCGACCATGGCGCGGGCGGTGTCCTCGATGAGGGCGAGGTACGTGCCGAGGTCGGTGCGGTCGTGCCGGGCCGGGTCGAGGGCGGGCTGGGTACGCAGCCACTGGGCCCAGAAGAACTCCAGGTACTCGGGGGCCGGTCCGTCGGCGAGGTCCGGCTTGCGGTAGCCGATGTCGCGGGTGAAGTAGACCAGGGAGCGGTACGGGTCGTCCGCCATGGTGCGCAGGCCGAGCCGGGTGGGCAGCTGGGCAGGGGTGAGGGGCCGGTCGGCGGCGTCGCGCAGCCAGAGGTGACCGCGGTCGTTCATCACGCGCCAGAAGTCGCGCTCGGAGAGCCGGCTGAGGTTGTCGGTGACCCGGACCCGGATCTTCAGGTGCGCGCCGCCGTCGGGCATCTCCAGGAAGCTGGTGAAGGTGTGGTGGCCGTCGGTGAGGTGGAGCCGGCCGCGCGGGCCGACCACGACGGTCTTCATGGCGGCGAGCGATGCGGCGGTCTCCTGGCCGAGCGGGATGGTGCAGGTGAAGCGGTGGGGCTTGTCGAGGCGGGCGCCGGGGCGGACGGTGGCGGCCGCGCCCTGCCCGTTGGCCTCGCACCAGTCGTCGTACTTCTTATTGGGCTTGCCCCGGTCCTCGTCCTTGGTGCTGGTGTAGCGGCCCAGCTTGTAGCGGATCTGGTCGTGGCCGAGCGCGGCCTGGGTGGGCCGCAGTTCGCCCAGGCGCACGGTGATCAGCTCCCCGGCGCGCGGCTTCGCCGCGGAGGCCGCCGCCGGGGTGCCGGCGGTCGCGGTGGCGGCGGTGGCCGTGCCCAGCGTGGTGAGTGCGGTCAGGACGGTGAGCAGCAGCGCGAGGCGCCGCGGGGTCCGGGAGCGGGTCATACCGGACACGGTCACAGGGGCCGGTGACCGCCGGGTGGCGCCCGGGTGGCGTGCCGGGGAAGCGGGGGGGCTCAGAAGAAGGTGCGGATGTAGTCGGTGACGGTGCCGTCGCCCGCGACCAGGGGGATCAGCGGCCACTTCTCGAACACGGTGCAGGGGTGGGAGAGTCCCAGGCCCACCCAGTCGCCGACCTCGGGCAGCCGGGGCTCGGCGCCGTCCCCTCCGGTGTCCGGGGCGGGTACCACGAAGGCGTGCTGGTCGGCGAGGCGGGACACCCGCAGTCCGGTACCGCCGCGGACGGTGCCCCGGGCGTCGCGCACGATCTGCACCTCGGGCAGGCCCAGGTCGTAACTGACGTCCCGCTTTCCGGCGTTGACGAGCGCCAGGCCCGGTTCCGGGCGGGAGACGACCTGGGTCCACAGCCGGAAGGCGGGCAGCAGCGAGCCCTCGTGCGGGGCGCGGCGGAAGGGGGTGGCGGCGCGGTAGCGGCCGTCGTCGTGGCTGATGTACGCGCCGGAGCGCAGCATTTTGCACACCGGCCGGGAGAGATCGGGCAGTTCCCCGAAGGCGTCGGCGACCGCGTCGAACCAGGCGCTGCCGCCGGCGCTGACGATGATCTCGTGGGTGTCGGCGAACCGGCCGGCCTTGTCGAACTCCACCGCCAGCGAGCACAGGGCGGTCAGCCACTCCCGTACGGTGTCGCCGTCCGCGTCCGGCAGTTCGCCCTCGTAGCCGCCGACGCCGACCAGCAGCAGCGATTCGGTGTCCGCCACCGCGTCGGCGACGGCGGCGGCCTGCCGGGCGTCGCGCACGCCGGCGCGGGCGCCGGGCGCGCCGAGTTCGACGACGACCTCCACCGGGCGGGCCCCGCCGGCGGCGCGCAGGGTCTCGTCCATCAGCTCGACGCCGCGCACCGAGTCGACGTAGCAGACGCAGCGGAACTCGGCGTCCTCCTCCAGTTCGCCGGCCAGCCAGGTGAGTGCGGCGGTGTCGACGAGTTCGTTGGCGAGGAAGACGCGGCGGACGCCGAAGGCGCGGGCGACGCGCACCTGGTGCGGTACGGCCAGGGTGATGCCCCAGGCGCCGGCGTCCAGCTGCCGCTGGAAGAGCTGGGGTGCCATGGAGGTCTTGCCGTGCGGGGCGAGGGCCAGTCCGTGCCGGGCGGCGAAGCGGTCCAGGGAGCGCACGTTGTGGTCGACGGCCTCGGCGGACAGGGTCAGGACGGGGGTGGTGAAGCCGCCGGTGTACAGGTCGCGGCGCTGGGCCCGCAGCCGGCCGACGGTGCTCCCGGCCGCGTCGGGCGGCAGGCCCTTGAACCGGTGGTCGACGATCTCGTCCGCGAGCTGTTCCAGGGCGGGGGTGCTCATGGCGACTCCAGGGAGCGGGGCGTGCGTGGGCGGGGGCGGGCGGGGCGGGGCGGGGGCCGTTCTCTTCCCTAGCACCGGGTAGCGCACCGGTCAACGCAGTGCGATCGCCCGAGGCCATGGGCGCTCGCTCCGGTGGGGGAAAACACAAGGCGCCCCGCGGCGGGCGGTCGTAAGGTGGCGGACATGCAGGTGACCCAGTCGGCGAAGCTCGCCAATGTCTGTTACGAAATCCGCGGCCCCGTCCTTGAGGAGGCCATGCGGCTCGAAGCGGCGGGTCACCGCATTCTCAAGCTGAACACGGGCAATCCGGCGGCGTTCGACTTCGAGTGCCCGCCGGAGATCCTGGAGGACATCCTGCGCAATGTCTCCAGCGCCCACGGGTACGGCGACGCGAAGGGGCTGCTGTCGGCGCGGCGCGCGGTGATGCAGCACTACCAGACCAAGGGCATCCAGCTGTCGGTGGAGGACATCTACCTGGGCAACGGGGTCTCCGAGCTGATCCAGATGTCGATGCAGGCGATGCTGGACAACGGCGACGAGGTGCTGGTGCCGGCCCCGGACTATCCGCTGTGGACGGCGTCGGTGTCGCTGGCCGGCGGCACGGCGGTGCACTACCGGTGCGACGAGCAGTCCGAGTGGATGCCGGACATCGCGGACATCGAGCGGAAGATCACCGACCGCACCAAGGCGCTGGTGGTGATCAATCCGAACAATCCGACCGGGGCCGTGTACAGCGACGAGATGCTGCGGCAGCTGGCGGATGTGGCGCGGCGGCACCGGCTGGTGCTGTGCTCGGACGAGATCTACGACCGGATCCTGTACGACGGTGTCACGCACACCCCGCTGGCGGCGATCGCGCCGGATGTGCTGACGCTGACGTTCAACGGTCTGTCGAAGAACTACCGGGTGGCCGGGTTCCGCAGCGGCTGGCTGGCGGTGTGCGGGCCGAAGGAGAACGCGGGCAACTACATCGAGGGGCTGACGATCCTCGCCAACATGCGGCTGTGCGCGAACATGCCGGCGCAGCACGCGGTGGCCGCCGCGCTGTTCGGCCGGCAGTCGATCGAGCAGCTGGTGCTGCCGCAGGGCCGGATCGGGGCGCAGCGGGATGTGACGTACGACCTGCTGACGCAGATCCCCGGGGTGACGTGCGTCAAGCCGAAGGGGGCGCTGTACGCGTTCCCCCGGCTCGACCCGAAGGTGTACAAGATCAAGGACGACCGGCAGATGGTGCTGGATCTGCTGCGCGCCGAGAAGATCATGATCGTGCACGGTACGGGCTTCAACTGGCCGGAGCCGGATCACTTCCGCATCGTGACGCTGCCGTCGGTGACCCAGCTGACGGACGCGATCACCCGGATCGGTTCGTTCCTGGACGGCTACCAGCAGTACTGATCAGGGCCGGCTCTCCTCCTGCTCCCGCTCCTGCTGTTCCTCGGCGGCCGGGTCTTCGAGGTCGGCCCCCGCCTCGGCGGCGGCGTCGGCCTCCCCCTCGGTGAGGTCGTCCGGGTCGTCGAGGGCGGCCAGGCAGAACGGCCAGTCGCGGAAGTCCTCGTGCTGGGCCCAGAGCCGGTAGGCGCTCTGGATGTTCCACTCGGGGTCCAGGGCGTCCCGCTGGGTGCCGCCGAGGTCGCGCAGCCGGGAGTCGGAGATCTGGAACAGGCCCCAGTTGCGGGTGCCGTTCTCGTTGGCGAGGACGTAGAGCGGGTCGAGCAGGGACTGGCAGCCGGAGATGCGGACCGCCTGGTCGCCGGCCTCCCCGGGGAACACGTCGCGGATGCGCTCGACGACCTGCTCCTCGCTCCAGCTGGTCATCGTGACGTCGGATTCGTACAGCGCTTCTTTGGTGCCGTCGCCCACCACTCCGTTGACGGGCAGGCCGGCCAGGACCTGGAAGGCGGTGACCCGGCGCAGGGTTTCGGGGCCGAACTGGGCGTCGATGTCGATGGAGACACCGCGGTCGGCGAGCAGGGTCTGGAGTTCTTCGACGCAGCCGTCGTGCTGGCCCATGGTGATGGGCTCGGCGCAGGGGTCGCGGAAGAGCATGCGGTCGTCCCCGCGGTCGTCGCTCTGGCCTTCGGAGGCGGCGCTGCCGGAGGGGGCGGTCCGGTCCCACAGCAGGAAGGTGACGGTGACGGCGAGCACGGCCGCCGCCGCTCCCGCCGCCAGCCAGCGGCGGGAACGGTGCGGCCCGGCCGGGCCCCGCGCCGGGTCCTGGCCCTGGTCGGGGGCCGGGTCCGGCAGGGGGGCGGCTTCGGAGCTGCCGGCCGGGCCGGGCGCCGGTCCGGCCCCGGTGGCCGGCCCGGGTGACGGGCGCGTGTCCTCCCCCGCCGTCACCTCCGCCGGGCCGGGACCGTCTCCCCGCCGGTACGCCTCGTCGGCCAGCACCCACAACCGGTGCAGCTCGGTCAGCGCGGCCCGGTCGGCCTTGCAGGCCCGCGCGAGGCGTTCCACGGTCGCGAACTCGCCCGGGACCCCCTTGCCCGTGCAGTAGCGGTGCAGTGTGGAACGGCTCACCCCGATGCGGCGGGCCAGTGACTCGAAGCTGTGGCTGGTGCCGTCCTTCAGCTGACGCAGTCGCTCGGCGAATGCCTCGATGGCGACCGCCCCATCGCGCCCTTCGGGCATCTCTCCCCCAGTGATCCACCTGCCTGTCACCGGCAGCTTAGTGACCAGCGGGGGATTCCGCTACCCTCCGTTACGGTTCCGATTACTCTCGGCCAGCATTGGATCGTTCAAGAGCACCCTGTTTGGCTTGTTCGAGGCGTTCCAACTCCAGCCTCGCCTCGGCTCCGATGGATTGTTCGACTTCTTGCTGGGCACGTTCCACCTCCTCGTGCAGCCCCGTCTCCCGCTGGCATCCCAGATCCGTCCGGGCCAGTTCCCGCTCACGCTCCGCGGCGGCCCGCGGGTTCACCCCCTCGGCCAGCAGCTCCCCTATCTCCCGGCGCGGGTCCTCCAGCGACCGGTAGGCGAACCCCCGGTCCGCCATGCAGGCCGCCCAGGCGGCCTCGGCTCCCCGGAAGCCCCCCGACTCCCGGGTCAGCTCGATGACCTCCTGGCTCAGCTCCGCCATCGCGTAGTAGAGATCCGGCCATTCGGGCCCGTACAGCTCGGCCCGCGCGGCACCCACGCAGGACCGCTCGTCGTACCCGGTGACCGGCTGCCCGTCCGACAGCACCTCGTGGTCGTTCTCCTCCTCTCCCAGCAGCGCCCGCCGCCAGATCTCCTCGTCCTCCTCGCTCAGCCCGGCCAGATGGTCCTCGTTGGGATCGGCCGGCGGACCGGCCCGGTACTCCGCGCTCATGCCGTAACCGTCGCTCTCCGCCCGTTCGGGCCGCAGCAGTGCGTACGGACTGGCCGTGGCGGCCGGCGAACCCTCCCGGTGACCGGGAGAGAGATAGCGGTGTCCACGCTCCTGCATGCAGGCCCGCACCCCCGCCTCCTCCGCCTCCCACAGCGCGGCGGCCTGGTCGGCGGAGAAGTACACGGCACCGCGCAGCGGCCGTGGGTCGGGCGGGTCGGGCGGGGCCCCGGGGCCGGACGAGGAACACCCGGCCACGAGGATCACCACCCCGGCGAGAAGAAGCGACGCGGGACGGAGCGGGGTCGGCACCACCGGTCGTGGGCCGGCCCCGCGGACCTCGCCGGGCCCGCGGCCCCCACCGCGCCCCCGGCCCCCGTTCACGGTGTCCTGCTCCGCTTCGTCATTCCGTCACCCTCCACTGTGTGTGGTCACCACGGCCGTTCGCCGCGATCCGGAAGAAGAGTGCCCCCTGCCCTCCCCCCGCGGTCAACGCGCAGCCGCCGCTCCGGGACGATGGGACGCCGGATGGGGTCTGACCTGCGGCTTTCTCCGGCCGTGGGATGCCGGGCGGGACGGCGTGCCGGGCAGCACGAAGCCGGCCCCCGCACGCCGTCGGGCGGGGGCCGGCTTGTCATGGCGGTGACGGAGGGTGTCCGCCTCCGTCACCGGGTCAGGCGCGGTCGGGCGCGGGCAGCTGCCGCAGCCGCTCGACCAGCGCGTGGTACTCGTCCCACAGCGCGCGCGGGGTGTGGTCGCCGAAGGTGTCCAGGTGGGCCGGGATCAGCGCGGCCTCGCGGCGCCACACCTCCCGGTCGACCTCCAGCAGGAACTCCAGGTCGCCGTCCTTCAGGCCGAGCCCTTCCACGTCCAGCGAGCCCGGCGCGGGCAGCACGCCGAGCGGCGAGTCCACCCCGGCCGCCTCGCCGTTGAGCCGCTGCACGATCCACTTCAGGACCCGGCTGTTCTCGCCGAAGCCCGGCCACACGAAGCGGCCCTCGGCGTCCTTCTTGAACCAGTTGACGTAGTAGATCTTCGGCAGCTTCGCCGGATCGGCGGCCTGCTGCCCCATCCGCAGCCAGTGGCCGAAGTAGTCGCCCATGTTGTAGCCGCAGAACGGCAGCATCGCGAACGGGTCGTGCCGCAGTTCGCCGACGGTCCCCTCGGCCGCCGCGGTCTTCTCGGAGGCGACGTTGGCGCCCAGGAAGACACCGTGCTGCCAGTCGAAGGACTCGGTCACCAGCGGAACGGCGGTGGCCCGGCGTCCGCCGAACAGGATCGCGGAGATCGGCACCCCGGCCGGGTCCTCCCACTCCGGGGCGATGGTCGGGCACTGGGCGGCGGGCACGGTGAAGCGGGCGTTGGGGTGCGCGGCCGGGGTGCCGGACTCCGGCGTCCAGTCGTCGCCGCGCCAGTCGGTCAGATGGGCGGGCGGCTCCTCCGTCATCCCCTCCCACCACACATCGCCGTCGTCGGTGAGGGCGACATTGGTGAAGACGGCGTTGCCCCACAGCGTCTTCATGGCGTTGGCGTTGGTCTTCTCGCCGGTGCCGGGCGCGACGCCGAAGAACCCGGCCTCGGGGTTGATGGCGTACAGCCGGCCGTCCGCGCCGAACCGCATCCAGGCGATGTCGTCGCCGATGGTCTCCACGGTCCAGCCCGGGATGGTGGGCTGGAGCATGGCGAGGTTGGTCTTGCCGCAGGCGGAGGGGAAGGCGGCGGCGATGTAGCGCGCCTCGCCGGTGGGCGGGGTGAGCTTGAGGATGAGCATGTGCTCGGCCAGCCAGCCCTCGTCCCTGGCCATGACGGAGGCGATGCGCAGGGCGTAGCACTTCTTGCCGAGCAGCGCGTTGCCGCCGTACCCCGAGCCGAAGGACCAGATCTCGCGGGCCTCGGGGAAGTGCGAGATGTACTTGGTGGTGTTGCACGGCCAGGGCACGTCCTGCTCGCCCGGTCCGAGCGGGGCGCCCACCGAGTGGACGGCGCGGACGAACTCACCGTCCGTGCCCAGCTGTTCCAGGACGGCGCTGCCCATCCGGGTCATGGTGCGCATGGCGACGGCCACGTACGCGGAGTCGGTGATCTCGACGCCGAGGGCGGACAGCGGGGAGCCGAGCGGGCCCATGCAGAACGGGACGACGTACATCGTGCGTCCGCGCATCGAGCCGCGGAAGAGGCCGTTCTCGCCGCTGAAGATCTCCCGCATCTCGGCGGGGTCCTTCCAGTGGTTGGTGGGCCCGGCGTCCACCGCGCGCTCGGAGCAGATGAAGGTGCGGTCCTCGACCCGGGCCACATCGGTGGGGTCGGACGCCGCGTGGTAGGAGTGCGGCCTTTTCACGGGGTCCAGTTCCGTGAACGTGCCCCGCTGGACCAGTTCCGCGCACAGCCGGTCGTACTCGGCCTGGGAGCCGTCGCACCATACGACCCGGTCGGGCTGGGTGAGGTCCGCGATCTCCGTCACCCAGGCGAGCAGCTCGCGGTGACGGGTGGGTGCGGGATCCGCGCTGTCGGTGGTGTCGGGACCGGCTGATGTCAGGGTCACGATCACTCCTGAGGGTGAGAGGTCTGTCGTGAGGGTGGTGGTGACGGGTGAGCGTTCCGGATGAGTACGCCAACTGCTCATCCGGGAGCCATCTCGCTCATCTGTTTCTATGATTCTGCGTCGTCTTCTCGTCTGTGTCCAGGGCAGCTCAAGTGAGCAGGCGCACGCCCCCCGGTACGCCTCACCCGGCCAGCACCCCCCCAATGGCCGAGCGGCCTCGGTAGCATCGGCCCATGACTGCTGCCACGGTTCAGGGCGCCGAGGAGGCCGAAGCGCCCGCATCACCGCCGCCCATGTCCTTCGTCAAGCCCCGGCTGCGCGGCTGGCTGCACGCCATGATGTTCCCGGCGGTGCTGATCGCCGGCGTCTTCCTGACCGCGCTGGCCGGCAGCCCCCGGGGCCGCATCGCCTGCGCCGTGTACACCCTCACCGCGTGCCTGCTCTTCGGCGTCAGTGCGCTCTACCACCGGGGGAACTGGCCTCCGAAGATCGCCGGCGTGCTGCGCCGGCTCGATCACGCCAACATCTTCCTGATCATCGCGGGCACCTACACGCCGCTGACGATCCTGCTGCTGGAGGGCGCCCGCGGCCAGCTGCTGCTGTGGGGCATCTGGGCGGCGGCGGTCGCCGGGATCGCCTTCCGGGTCTTCTGGGTCGGCGCCCCGCGCTGGCTGTACACCCCGTGCTACATCGCGATGGGCTGGGCGGCGGTCTTCTTCCTCCCGGACTTCCTGCGCACCGGCGGCGTCGTGGTGATGTCCCTGGTGGTCCTCGGCGGACTGCTGTACAGCGTGGGCGGCGTCATCTACGGGATGAAGCGCCCCAACCCGTGGCCGCGCTGGTTCGGCTTCCACGAGGTGTTCCACTCGCTGACGCTGGCCGCCTTCGCCGTGCACTACGTGGGCATCTCGATCGTCGCCTACCAGCACGCGTGACCTGACGGCACCGGCCCCCGGAGCCTCACCGCCGGGGGCCGGTACCCCCGGAGCCGGCGGCCGGCAGCCGCCACGAGGACGGCCCGCCCCGCCCGGCCGACCGCCCCCCCGCGCCCCTCCTGAACCGCGCCGCCGGTCAGCGGGTGGCGCGCAGCTGGTGCGCCAGCTCCACCGGGTCCGTCGTCGGCAGCCCGCACACGAAATCGCGGCACACGTACGCCGTCGGCCGCCCGTCCCGCAGCGCACGGTCCCGCAGCAGGGGCGCGTCCGGTGTGTCGGGGGCGCCCACCGAGACGACCGCGCCGGGCGCGGTGGAGCGCAGCGCCGTACGGTGCAGTTCCTCGGTCGCCGGATCCCCCGGCGTCCCGACCACCGCCACCTCGCGCGGGCCGTCCAGCGCCGCCTCCGCCACCGCCAGTCCCCAGCCGATGAAGCGCGGGGCCCGCTCCGCCAGCGCCGTCACGATGCCCAGCGCCCGCCCGGCCGCCTCCCGGTGCCGTCCGCTCCCGGTGTACGCGGCGTACGACAGCAGCGCTCCGGCCGCCGCCGTCCACCCCGCCGGGGTCGCCCCGTCGCTGGGGTCCTGCGGGCGGCGGATCAGCCGCTCGGCGTCGTCCGCCGTGTCGTACAGCGCCCCCTGCGGGCTCGCGAACCGGCTCAGCACCGTCTCCAGCAGCTCCCCCGCCCGGGTCAGCCACTCGGTCTCCCCGGTCACCGCGTACAGCGCCAGGAAGCCCTCGGCCACATCCCCGTAGTCCTCCAGCACCCCCGCGCTCGGCCCGGGCCTGCCGTCCCGCGAGGTGCGCACCAGGCGCACACCGTCCCCCTCGCGCCGGGTGTGCACCCGCGCGAGCAGGCTGGCCGCGTCCCGGGCCGCGTCCACCAGGTCGGGCCGCTCGAAACAGGCCCCGATCTCGGCCAGCGCCGCGACCGCCAGGCCGCACCACGCCGCCACCACCTTGTCGTCCCGGCCCGGCCTGGCCCGCTCCCCGCGCGCCGCCAGCAGCCGCTCCCGCAGCCCCGGATCGTGGTCGGTGCCCGGCAGCAGCCGCAGGACGGAGGTGCCCTCCTCGAAGTTCCCCGCCGGGGTCACCCCGTACAGCCGGGCCGCCCGCGCCCCGTCCTCCTCGCCCAGCGCGGCGCGCAGCTGGTCCGGAGTCCACACGTAGTAGGCGCCCTCCCGGTGCCGGCCGTCCGCGTCGTCGCTGTCGGCGTCAAGACCCGAGGCGAAACCGCCCTCGTCCGTACGCAGCTCCCGCACCAGGAAATCGGCCGTCTCCAGGGCGATCCGGCGGGCCAGCGGGGAGGCCGTGGCCCGCCACCAGTGGGCGTACACCCGGGCCAGCAGCGCGTTGTCATAACACATCTTCTCGAAGTGCGGCACCGCCCAGGCGCCGTCCACCGCGTACCGGGCGAAGCCGCCGCCCAGCTGGTCGTACAGCCCGCCGAGCGCCATCGCCTGCGCAGTGCGCTCCACCATCTCCAGGGCCTCCTCGGCGCCGGTGCGGGCGTGGTGGCGCAGCAGGAACTCCAGCACCATCGACGGCGGGAACTTGGGGGCGCCGCCGAATCCGCCCCGCTCGGCGTCGAAGTCCCCGCGCACGCCGCCGAGCGCCATCGCCAGCTCGGCCTCACCGGGCGCGCGGGGCGCCGCGTACTCCACATCGCGCCCCGCCAGCTCCCGCGCGATGCGGGCGGCCACGTCGGTGACCTCGCCGCGCCGCTCGCTCCACGCGGTGTGCACGCCCACCAGCAGCTGTCTGAACGACGGCAGGCCCTCACGGGGCTCCAGGGGGAAGTAGGTCCCGAAGTAGAACGGCTCCCCGTCAGCCGTCATGAACACCGTCATCGGCCAGCCGCCCTGCCCGGTCGCCGCCTGCACCGCGTCCATGTAGACGGAGTCCACGTCCGGGCGCTCCTCGCGGTCGACCTTGACGGCGACGAAATGCTCATTGAGATAGTCCGCGGTCTCCTGGTCCGCGAAACTCTCGCGCGCCATCACATGGCACCAGTGACAACTCGCGTATCCGACGCTCAGCAGCACGGGGACGTCCCGGCGCCGTGCCTCGGCGAATGCCTCGGGTGACCACGGCCACCACTCCACGGGGTTGTCGGCGTGCTGGAGGAGATACGGCGATGTCTCGTCGGCGAGTCGATTGGCCATATCCCCATCCTGCACCGTCCCGGGCGGCTCGGCGCTGGGGATCACCCGGCGCAGATATGCCCCCGCGCGTCCGGCGCGGAGGCATTCCACGGGTTTCAGCGGGCGGCGGTGGCCGCCGGGTCCTGCTTACGCCTGATAAGGCTTGGCCTCCAGGACGCGCACCGTGGCGACGGTGCCGTTCGGCAGTTCGTAACTCGCGTCCTCACCGACCTTCTTTCCATTGACACCGGCGCCGAGCGGAGACTTCGGCGAATACGTTTCGATGTCGGAGGTGGCGAATTCCCGGGAGGCGAGCAGAAACGTCATCGTGTCGTCCTCGTCGCCGTCGAAGGCGATCGTGACGACCATGCCGGGCGCGACCACTCCGGTGTCCGCCGGAGCCTGCCCGACCTGCGCGCTTTCGAGGAGCTGGGTCAGCTGGCGCACTCGCGCCTCCTGCTTGCCCTGTTCCTCCTTCGCCGCGTGATAACCGGCGTTCTCCTTCAGGTCGCCCTCTTCCCTGGCGGCCTCGATCTTCTTGGCGATCTCGATGCGCGCGGGACCCGACAGATAGTCCAGCTCCGTCTTCAGCTGGTCATACGCCTCCTGGGTCAGCCAGGTGACAGTGTCGCTGGTCTGGGTCACAGGTGCTCCTCGGGTACAGGTGGTGATGGATACAACGTGGGGTCGATACAAAAACAACGCCCGCCCGGAAGGCAGCGCTCCTGGGTGGGCGAATCAGCGATCGAAACGTCGACCCTAACAACGCCGATCGATTTGCGAAAGGATTTACCCCCTGGCGACGTGAGCAAACCCACACCGGCCGGGGGCGGGGCCGCCGCCGGCTCCGTTCGCCGCCGCCGGTCAGCCCTCGGCGCAGCCCATCAGCTCGGCGGACGTGGCGCGCTCGGTGGTCTTCAGCACCACCGTGCGATGGAGCGCGTCGCCGTCCTCGTCGAAGCGGAACTCGGCCCGGCCCACTTCCAGGCCGTCCGCGGCCTGGGACCGCACCGTGCAGACGCCGATGACGGAGGCGGGCTTGCGCACCGCGATATTGACCGAGACCTCGGTGTCGGAGGTGACCGTGAACCCGGTGACCTCGCCGGTGACCTTCTGCCCGCTGATGTAGGAGACGCCCGCCCAGCCCACGAAGGCGAGCAGCAGCACACCCAGCACCAGACCGGTGATCTTCAGCTGCCGGTCCGTGCGCGCGTCGGAGGCGGCACCGGCTCTGCCGTACCGCCCCTCGGGCACGCCGTCACGAACGGTAGCCATGGTGCGTCCTCCGGCGGGTGGGCGTGACGCACGGGAATATCCCGTGCTGGTCCATCAGTCACTATAGAAGGCGACTCCAGGACCGAGACACGAGGACCAGTCTTGACCAAGCACCTGCGGCTCATGGCCGTGCACGCCCACCCCGACGACGAGTCGAGCAAGGGCGCCGCGACGATGGCGAAGTATGTGTCGGAGGGGGTCGACGTCCTCGTCGCCACCTGCACCGGCGGGGAACGGGGCTCCATCCTGAATCCGAAGCTCCAGGGTGACAGCTACATCGAGGAGCACATCCACGAGGTACGGGCGAAGGAGATGGCGGAGGCCCGGGAGATCCTCGGGGTGAAGCAGGAGTGGCTGGGGTTCGTGGACTCCGGGCTGCCCGAGGGCGACCCGCTGCCGCCGCTGCCCGAGGGGTGCTTCGCGCTCCAGGACGTGGAGGCGGCGGCCGAGCCGCTGGTGCGGCTGATCCGGTCGTTCAGGCCGCATGTCATCACGACGTACGACGAGAACGGCGGCTACCCGCACCCCGACCACATCATGACGCACAAGATCTCGATGGTGGCGTACGAGGCGGCCGGCGACCCGGAGCGCTACCCGGGCACCGGCGAGCCGTGGACACCGCTGAAGCTGTACTACAACCAGGGCTTCAACCGGCCGCGCACCGTCGCCCTGCACGAGGCGCTGCTGGCGCGCGGCCTGGAGTCGCCGTACGGGGAGTGGCTGGAGCGCTGGGACGAGACGGAGCGGGAGGGGCGCACCCTGACCACGTTCGTGCCGTGTGCCGAGTTCTTCCCGGTGCGGGACAAGGCGCTGATCGCCCACGCCACCCAGATCGACCCGGAGGGCGGCTGGTTCCGGGTGCCGATGGAGGTGCAGCAGGAGGTGTGGCCGACCGAGGACTACGAGCTGGCGAAGTCGCGGGTGCCGACCTCGATCCCCGAGTCGGACCTGTTCGCGGGCATCCGCGACAATGACGGGTATGAGTGAGCTGCTTCCCCTGGCCGAAGAGGCCGAAAAGAAACTCACCGAGTACACGGTGACGCCCGGAGTGCTGGGCTTCGTCGTGTTCGCGGCCCTGGGGGTCGCCGTCTGGGTGCTGCTGAAGTCGATGAGCCGGCAGCTGGGCAGGATCGACTTCAAGGAGCAGGAGCGCGCCGAGCGGCTGGAGGGCCCGGGCGGGCCGGACGGCGGCTCGGGCCGCGACGGCGGTGACGGCGGCGCGGGGGAGCCGCGGGGCTCGGAGCCGACGGCCGGCGACCGGGACCGCACCTCGTCCCCGGCCTGACCCGCGGGCCCCGCGCGGACCGCGGGGGTGCTCCCCCCGCAGGACCGCACGTCTCCTCCCGCCCCGGGCAGCGCGCCGGGCGGTCAGGCGGGTACGCCCAGCACGTCCCGGGCGCCGCGCCGCGGCACCATGCCCATCCGCCAGGCGGGCCAGCCCGACTCGGGGCCCTGGCCCCGCTCCAGCATCAGGACGTAGCTGGACGCCGCGTCCGTCAGCCGCGGGTCGCGCAGCGGATGCTCCGCCCGCAGCAGCTCGTCCAGCTCCTCCCGCGCCACCGCCTCGCCGATCTCCGAGCCGCCCGGTGAGGCCAGCGGCAGCAGCGTGCAGCGCAGGAACTGCGCCCAGTCCGCGCCGCGCCGGTCGGGGCCGCCGTCCCCGTACCCCTCGGTGAACAGCCGCAGCGCCTCGTCGGCCAGCTCCAGCGCCTGCCCGGCCCGCTCGTTGCCCGCGTCGATCACCGCGAGCTCCAGCGCCGACCAGGCCTCCCCGTGCACCACCCCGGCCCGCTGGAAGTCCCGGCGGGCGTCGGTGAGCAGTTGCCGGGCGAAACCCGAGTTGCGCAGCGAGCCCGTGCTCTGCGCGCGGATGTCGCGGGTCAGCCGCGCGGAGTGGTGCCGCGACCAGGCGAGACCGTAGACGTCACGCATCCGGCTGAACATGGTGCGCGCCTGCTCCAGCGAGCGCAGCGCGCCCTCCGGGTCGCCACCCTCCTCCTGGGCCTGCCCCAGGTAGTACAGGCTCCAGGCCTCCCCGCGGGCGTCCTCGGTCTCCCGGTGCTGGACGAGGGCCGCGCGCAGCTGTTCCTGGGCGGAGGTGGCGTCGCCGTCGTGCAGCCGGGCCAGGCCCAGCTCGGTGGTCGCGAACGCCACCCCGCGCACGTCCTGGGAGCGTTCGTACAGGTCGAGGGCGGTGCGCAGTTCCTGCTCCGCGTCGGCGGTGCGGCCCGCCCACAGCAGGGTCTGGCCGAGCTGGAAGCGGGTCCAGGCCTCACCGTGCACCGAGCCGCTGCTCTGGTGCAGCCGCAGGGCTTCCGCGAGCATGCCGCGGGCGGAGCCGAGCCGGCCGCGTTCGCGTTCGACGGCGGCCAGGGCGTGCAGGGTCCAGCCCCGGTCACCGGCCAGCTCCGGGGCCTGCTGGAGGTCGAGCGCCTCGCGCAGCTTGCTCTGCGCCTCGGGCAGCTGGCCCTGGTGCTGGAGGGTGATGCCGAGGTCGCGCAGGGCGGCGGCGGTGCCGGCGTTGTTCTGCGCCTCCTGGTAGAGGGAGACCACCGAGGAGAGGGTGGAGCGTGCCTTGTCCAGCTCACCGAGCTGGCGGGCGGCGACACCGGTGCGCCACTGCACGGAGCGGGTGAGCAGGCCCTGGTTGACGGCCTGGGTCAGCTCGTTCAGCTCGCCGAGCCGGTACAGGTCACCGCGCAGCAGGCAGTAGTCGCACAGGGCGCCGAGCAGGTGCTGGACGGCCTGCCGGTCCACCCGTTCGTCGGCGTAGCGGAGGGTGGAGGTGATGAAGCTGGTCTCGTCGTCCAGCCAGCGCAGCGCGGAGTCCAGCGAGGAGAAGCCGTGCCCGCCCGCGGCGGCGGGCAGCAGGTCGGCGCGGGTGGAGGTCTTGCCGTCGACGAGCCGGATCACGGTGTCGGCCAGCTCGGCGTAGCTGCGGATGAGGCGTTCCTGGGCGGCCGAGCGCTCCTCGTGGCTCTCCTCGTCGAAGAGCCGGACCCGGGCGAAGCGGCGCACCAGGTCGTGGAGGCGGTAGCGGCTGCCGCGCACGTGGCTGACGAAGCCGGCCTGGTTCAGCTCTTCGAGTTGCTGGGCGCCCTCCTTCTGGCCGACGTCGAGCAGGGCGGCGGCGGCGCGGGCGCCGAGGCTGGCGCGGCCGGCCAGGGCGAGGCGGCGCAGCAGCTTGCGGGCCGGGTCGCTCAGATCGGTGTAGCGGCTGCGCAGGACGCGTTCGGCGGGGTCGCCGCCGGGGCCCTCGGGGGTGGCGGCTTCGAGTGCCTCGACGAGCTGGGCGGGGGTGCGCCGGGTGAGGCTGGGGCCGGCGAGCTGGAGCAGCAGGGGGCGGCCGTCGCACAGGTCGGCCAGGCGGCGCCACTCGTGCTGGGCTTCGGGGCCGGTGGCGAGGGTGGAACCGTCGGTGACGGTGGCGCGCAGCAGTTCTTCGGCGCTGGTGGGGTCGAGCGCTTCGAGGGGCAGCTGGTGGACGGACGCGGGCAGCTCGGGGTCGAGGTCGAGCGGCTCGGCGGCGGTGACCAGGACCAGGGAGTCGGAGCGTTCGGGGATGAGGGTGGCGACCTGCCCGGCGTCGGTGGCGTCGTCGAGGATGATGACGACCGGGAGGCCGGCCAGGTGCTGGTGGTAGCGCTCGGCGAGCCGGCGCAGCTGGCCGGCGTCGGCTTCGCGGCCGGCTCCTTCGCGGAAGAGCAGCTGGTCGCGGGGGGCGCCGAGCCGGTTCATCAGGTGGAGGATGGCGTCGCGGGTGGGCAGCGGGTCGACGCTCTGGCCGCGCAGGTCGACCAGGCAGGCGCCGCGGAAGAGTTCGCGTAGTTCGTGGGCGGCCCAGCGGGCGAGCATGGTGCGTCCGGAGCCGGAGGGGCCGTGGAGCACGACGACGGTGGGGCGGGTGTCGGTGCGGGCCCGGTCGCGGTTGACCCACTGGGTGATCTGGGTGAGGTGGCGACGGCGCCCGATGAAGGGGTGGCCCGGCTCGGGGAGCCGGCCGAAGGACTTGGCGAGGACGGCCCGGGTTCTGGCGGCCGCGCTGCGGTCGGGGCGGCGCTGCTGCTGCGGGGCGCGGCGCGGGTCGCGCTGCTCGGGGACGGCGCTGTCGCGGTGCGGGGCGAGGGCGCGCTGCTGGTCGAGGTAGGGGCGGATACCGCGGACCTCGACGGCGGTGAGCCATTCCAGGCGCAGTGCCTCGACACCGCCGGGCTGGTGCCGGTCGCCGGCGTGCCGCTGGACGGCCCACTGGTGGGCCAGGACGGCGTACAGGGCGTAGCCGAGGATGCCGGCGGCGATGACGACGACGGCGTCGATGAAGGCCACGGAGGTGGCCAGCTCGCTGCCGCCGATCAGGATGAGGACGGCGATGGAGGCGGCGATGGTGGCCGCCAGGGCGCCGCCGAGCGCCTGGAGCCGGAAGCGGTCGCTGAGCTTGCCGGGGGAGGCTTCCTCGGCGGCCCGCCGGTAGACGGCGTACTCCTCCAGGGCGGGCCGGTGGATCTCCTCGATGGTGCTGCGGGCCCGCTGCAGCAGTTGTCTTCCGTCGACGCGGCCGTCGGAGCGGCGTACCTCTTCCTCCGCGGCGCGTACCAGCAGCCGGTCGATCTCCGCCCGGTGCTCCTGGGTCAGTACCAGCTGTGTCGTCATGTGTCCCCCTCCCGTGGTGTCCGCCGTCCAGACACACCCTCAGACGCCTTCCCCGCGCCCGCCGCCTCACGCGGTTCTTGGCCAAACCGTGCCGTTGGGCGGCGGGCGGGGTGTGCGGCAACTGCCCCCGGGCCCGGCGGGTTTCGCCGTGCGATGCGGGCCCGGTGGCGGTCTCAGCCGGTGGCGCGCTGGTATTTGCGGACGGCGAGGGTGCGGAAGATCACAATGATCAGCACGGACCACAGGATGGACGCGACGGCCGGGTGCTGCATGGGCCAGACATCGGGTGCCCGGTAGTCGGGCGGCAGGTTGCCGAACAGGTCGCGTACGGCGAGCACGGTGGCGCTGAACGGGTTCCACTCGGCGACGGGCTGGAGCCAGCCGGGCATGTTCTCGGAGGGGACGAAGGCGACCGAGATGAAGGTCAGCGGGAAGAGCCACACCAGCCCGCCGGAGGTGGCGGCCTCGGGGGTACGCACCGAGAGGCCGATGAGGGCGCCGATCCAGGTGAAGGCGTAGCCGAGCAGGAGCAGCAGTCCGAAGGCGGCCAGGGCCCGCAGCGGCCCCTCGTGGATGCGCCAGCCGACCAGGAAGGCGACGACGGCGAGGACGACGAGGATGACGGCGGTCTGCGCCAGGTCGGCGAAGGTGCGGCCGGTGAGGACGGCGCCGCGGGCCATGGGCAGCGACCGGAACCGGTCGATGATGCCCTTCTGCATGTCCTCGGCGATGCCGGCGGCGGCACCCGCGGTGGCGAAGGTGACGGTCTGGGCGAAGATGCCGCCCATGAGGAACTCGCGGTAGGCGGTGGCGCTGAGCCCGGCCCCGGGGATGCTGATGGAGCCGCCGAAGACGTAGGCGAACAGCACCACGAACATGATCGGCTGGATGAGCCCGAACACGACCGTTTCGGGGATGCGCAGCATGCGCAGGAGATTGCGCTTGGCGACGACCAGGGAGTCGCGGAGGTTCTGCCGGAGGGTGATGCGGCCGCCCGCGGGGGCCGGGGGCGGGGACGGCGCGCGCCGGGTGTCGATGCTCATGCCGCGCCCTCCTGCCGGTCGTCGTTCCGGGCCCGGTCGGAGCCGGTGCGGCCGGGGCGGCCGGGGCGGCCGGGATCAGGGCCGCCCGGGGATTCCGTACCGCCGCCGCCCGGGCCTTGGTCGCCGCCGCCGTCGCGGTTCCCCGCGCCGTTCAGCTCGTCGAACTCGGCGCTGTGCCCGGTCAGCGAGATGAACACGTCGTCCAGGGTGGGCCGGCGCAGTCCGATGTCGTCGATCTCGATGGCGCGGCCGTCGAGTTCCCGGATGACCTCGGCCAGCAGCTTGGCCCCGCCGGTGGCCGGCACGGTCAGCCGCCGGGTGTGCGCCACCAGCCCCGGCTCGCCCTCGCCCAGCCGGCGCAGGATGTCCTGGGCCTCCGGGATACGGGCCCGGTCGTGCACGACCAGCTCGATGACGTCGCCGCCGCTGCGGGTCTTCAGCTCGTCGGAGGTGCCGCGCGCGATGACCCGGCCCTGGTCCACGACGGCGATGGTGTCCGCGAGGTGGTCGGCTTCCTCCAGGTACTGGGTGGTGAGCAGCAGGGTGGTACCGCCCGCCACCAGCTCCTTGATCAGCTCCCACAGTGCCTGCCGGTTGTGCGGGTCGAGGCCGGTGGTCGGCTCGTCCATGAACATCACCGGCGGGCTGACCACCAGCGAGGCGGCCAGGTCGAGCCGGCGCCGCATCCCGCCGGAGTAGGTGCGGGCGGTGCGGTCTCCGGCGTCGGCGAGGTTGAACCGCTCCAGCAGATCCCCGGCGCGGGCCTTCGCCTCGCGGGCCGGCAGCTGGTAGAGCTGCCCCACCATCTGGAGGTTCTCCCGGCCGGTCAGATAGTCGTCCACGGCGGCGAACTGGCCGGAGAGGCCGATCGCGCGGCGTACCTCGTTGGGATGGGTGGCGACATCGAGCCCGGCCACCTCGGCCCGGCCGCTGTCGGCCCGCAGCAGTGTGGTGAGCACCCGGACGGCGGTGGTCTTGCCCGCCCCGTTGGGCCCGAGCAGCCCCAGCACGGTGCCCTCCGGCACGTCGAAGTCGACGCCGTCCAGTGCTCTGACATCGCCGAAGGTCTTCACCAGCCCCTCGGCGTAAATCGCGCCCGGCATTGTGGTCTCCCCGTGTTCGGTGGCCGACGTTCAGCGTCGCCCCGGCCGGGCGACTCCGCCAGTTTTACGGGGAACGCGATATATCGCAAGTCCTTCGCGACATCCTGTGGAAAACTCCCGACACCACGGCTCTGACCTGCTGGAACATCACACCGGCGGACAGTCGCGTCAGATCGCGACCGTCCGCCCGCCCGGCCCGGCTCAGTCGAGGATCCGGTACCCGGCGTCCCGGATCCCCGCCGCCACCGCCGCACAGTGCCGCGGCCCCTGCGTCTCCAGCTGCAGCTCGACCTCGGCCTCGCTCACCCCGAGCCGCGGATCCGTCCTGGTGTGGTTGACCGCCAGCACATTGGCGTCCGCCTCCGACAACTCCCCCAGCAGCCGCGCCAGCACCCCCGGCCGGTCCGGCAGCCGCACCCGCAGCGAGAGATACCGCCCCGCCGCCGCCATCCCGTGCTGAAGCGTCCGCTGCAGCACCAGCGGATCCACGTTCCCGCCCGACAGCACCGCCACCACCGGGCCCTCGAACGCCTCCGGATCCGCCAGCAGCGCCGCCACCGGCGCCGCCCCGGCCGGCTCCACCACCAGCTTCGCCCGCTCCAGACACAGCAGCAGCGCACTGGAGAGCGCGTCCTCGGAGACGGTGCGCACCTCGTCCACCAGCTCCGCGATGATCCGGAACGGCACCTCCCCCGGCCGCCCCACCTTCATCCCGTCCGCCATCGTCGCCACCGACTCCAGCGCCACCGGCCGCCCGGCCGCCAGCGACGGCGGATACGCCGCCGCACCCGCCGCCTGCACCCCCACCACCCGCACATCCGGCCGCACCGACTTCACCGCCAGCGCCACCCCCGCCGCCAGCCCCCCGCCGCCGATCCCCACCACCACGGTGCGCACCTCGGGACACTGCTCCAGGATCTCCAGGCCGATCGTGCCCTGCCCCGCCACCACATCCCGATGGTCGAACGGATGGATGAACACCGCGCCGGTGGCCTCCGCGTACTCCCGCGCCGCCGCCAGCGTCTCGTCCACCACCTGCCCCGCCGTCCGCACCTCGGCCCCGTACTCCCGCGTGGCCGCCACCTTCGGCAGCGGCGCCCCCGCCGGCATGAACACCGTCGAACGCACCCCCAGCAGCGTCGCCGCGAGCGCCACACCCTGCGCGTGGTTCCCGGCGCTCGCCGCCACCACCCCGCGCGCCCGCTCCTCCTCCGACAGCGCCGCGATGCGCACATACGCGCCGCGCACCTTGAACGACCCGGTGCGCTGGAGGTTCTCGCACTTGAAGTGGACGGGGGCGCCCACCAGCTGGGTCAGATAGCGGCTGCCCTCCATCGCCGTCACCCGCGAAACACCCGTGAGCACCTTCTGCGCGGCGCGTATGTCATCCGGACTCGGCGCGCCGGCCGGGGGATTTGTGGCCATAGCGCCAGTCTGGCAGGCGTTTGGCGGCCCGGCGCGCCCGGTGCCGTACCGGATCGGACGACGGGTCTCGGCCACGGGGCCCCGCGCGGCGCGCACGGCCGCGTACGCTGTGCGGCGAGCCATCCCCCGTACCCCATCACCCGGACGCCGTACCGCCGTTGCCCGCCCTACCTCCCGCGAGACATGACGTCTGAATCGACACCACCGACAGCCGACGGCCGCGAACTGTTCGACGGGCTCCAGCACGAGGTGGCCGTCTTCGCCCGCCGCGCCGAGCAGAGCCGCCTCGGCGCCCTCGGCCCCGCCCGCAACTCCATGGACCGCGCCGCCTACCTGCTGCTCAGCCGGCTCGACCAGGAGGGGCCCACCGGAGTGAAGGCCCTCGCCCACGGCATGGGCATCGACTCCTCCACCGTCACCCGGCAGGCGGCACCCCTGGTGGAGGCCGCCCTCGTCCGCCGTACCGCCGACCCCGACGACGGACGGGCCGTGGTCCTCCAGCTCACCCCGCGCGGCAGCGCCCGCCTGGAGGAGATCCGCTCCTCGCGCCGCGAGCTGATGGCGCTGCTCACCCAGGAGTGGAGCGAGGAGGAACGCGCGCAGTTCCACGCGCTGCTGCACCGCTTCAACGCCGCCATGGCGCACTGGCACGGCGGGGGCGGCGGGCCGGCCACCTGACGGTGCGGCGGCCCGCCGCCCGGCACGCGGTTACGCCAGGGCCTGCCGCAGATCCGCCAGCAGGTCCTCGGCCGCCTCGATCCCCACCGACAGCCGCACCAGATCGGCCGGCACCTCCAGCGCGGACCCGGCCACCGAGGCGTGCGTCATCCGCCCCGGGTGCTCGATCAGCGACTCGACGCCGCCCAGCGACTCGCCCAGCGTGAAGACCTTGGTGCGGTCGCACACCGCCACGGCCTCCTCCTCACCGCCCGCGACCCGGAAGGACACCATCCCGCCGAAGTCCCGCATCTGCTTGGCCGCGACCTCGTGCCCCGGGTGCGAAGCCAGACCCGGGTAGTAGACCTGGGTGACCTTCGGGTGCGCCTCCAGCGCCTCCACGATCCGCGCCGCGTTCGCACTGTGCCGGTCCATCCGCACCGCCAGCGTCTTGATGCCGCGCAGCACCAGCCAGGAGTCGAACGGGCCGGCGATCGCGCCCATGGCGTTCTGGTGGTACGCCAGCTCGGCGCCCAGCTCCTCGTCCGCCGTCACCAGCGCGCCGCCGACCACGTCCGAGTGGCCGCCCATGTACTTGGTGGTCGAGTGCACCACCACATCCGCGCCCAGCGCCAGCGGCTGCTGGAGATAAGGGCTCGCGAAGGTGTTGTCCACCGCCAGGCGCGCGCCGGCCGAGCGGGCGATGTCCGCGATCAGCGCGATGTCGGTGATGCCCAGCAGCGGGTTGGACGGCGTCTCCACCCAGATCAGCTTCGTCTCGGGCCGCACCGCCTCCCGCACCGCCGCCGGGTCCGAGGTGTTGGCCACCGACCACGCCACGCCCCAGCGCTCCACGACCTTGGCGATCAGCCGGAACGTGCCGCCGTACGCGTCGTCCGGGATCACCAGGTGATCGCCCGGCTTGAGCAGGGTGCGCAGCAGGCAGTCCTCGGCGGCCAGGCCCGAGGCGAAGGCGAGACCGCGCCGGCCGCCCTCCAGGGCGGCGAGGTTCTCCTCCAGGGCGGTACGGGTCGGGTTGGCCGAACGGCTGTACTCGTAGCCGCCGCGCAGTCCGCCCACCCCGTCCTGCTTGTAGGTGGACACCTGGTGGATGGGCGGCACCACCGCGCCGGTGGCCGCGTCGGGCTCCTGCCCCGCGTGGATGGCGAGCGTCTCGAAGTGCTGCCTGCTCCCGTGCTCAGTCATGAGTACACCGTAATGGGCCGTACGGTGGAGACAGGCCGCCACAACAAGGGCCATAGGCTGTCCGCACCGTCGAAATCCTGTCCGGGGGAGCCGCCCGCCATGGAAGTCCTTCTGTTTCTCGTCGCCATCACCGCCATCTTCGGCGTGGTGGTGATGCCCGCCCTGCGCCGGCGCAAGGAGCGCCAGGAGCTGGAAGCCGCCGCCCGGCGGACGGCGGGCGGCCCCGCCCCGGGCCCCGGCCCCGCCTTCGGCGGCCGCTCCGGGGACGACGAGGCGTACCACGACACGGGCCTCGTCCCCGTCGATCAGCTGGATCTGCGGCTGCCCGGGCCCGACCCGGAGCTGGTGACCACCCTGGAGGAGGTCCGCCGCACCCAGAACTGGCGTCCGGCGGGGCAGCTGCTGGCCATGACGGACGACAGCGAGCTGCGCTGGCAGCGCGTGCAGTCCCTGGCGGGCGCCGCCGCCATGGAGCTGGCGCACTGGCGCGCCTCCGGACAGCCCGCCGAGGACGCCCCGGCGCCCGCCGACGGCCGGCTGTCGCTGTCCAAGGAGGCCCCCCGGCACGACGCGGGCTGGCTGCGCCGCTGGCGGCAGGAGGAGCCGGCGGACGTGGGCGGCGCGCAGGTGTACGCGCAGTTCCTGGTGTGGCAGGCGATGTCCGACACCGGTTCGGCCGACCACCGGATCGTGCTGGAGGAGGCCCGTACGGTCGCGGGCGAGGCGGCGCGGCTGGCGCCGGACGACCCGATCCCGTACATCACGGAGCTGTTCATCGCCCGGGGCCTCAGCTACCGGCGGCCGGATTTCGAGGCCCTGTGGGCGAAGGTCACCCAGCGCGACCGGCAGCACATGGGCGCGCATCTGGCGGCCCTGCCGTACTTCGCGGAGAAGTGGCATGGCTCCCGCCAGGACGCCGAGGGCTTCGCCCGCTCGGCGGCGGGCGCGGCCCCGGCGGGGAGCCTGCTGCCGGCGCTGCCGCTGTTCGCGGTGTACGAGCACCTGCCCGAGGTGCAGCTGTCCTCCGGCATGTACCAGGGCGCGGTGATCGGGGACGCGATCGAGGCGGCGCAGTTCGCGGTGAACCATGTGCGGCCCGGTCACCCGGTGGAGGCGCACGTGCGCCATCTGCTGCTGTGTTTCCTGGTGCGCGCCGAGAGGTACGCGGAGGCGGCGGAACAGGTGCGGGCCGTCGACGGTTATGTGGGGGCGATCCCCTGGGTGGACGGGCCGCACCCGGCACAGGAGTACGCGGCGTACCGCGCGCTGGCGATCACCCGTCAGTAGGAGAGAGAAGACAGATGATGCTGAACGCTTTCAAGACCCGGCTGCCGGGCCCCGAGGACGCCCTCCCCGGCCGCTCCGAGCCGATACTCGCCGACCCGGGCCGGCACACCGTGCTGGACACCCCGCTGGCGCCCCCGTACCCGGAGCACCTGGAGGTGGCGGACTTCGCGCTCGGCTGCTTCTGGGGCGCGGAGCGGCGCTTCTGGCAGACCGAGGGCGTGTGGACGACGCTGGTCGGCTACCAGGGCGGGATCACCCCGAACCCGACGTACGAGGAGGTGTGCAGCGGGCTGACCGGGCACACCGAGACGGTGCGGGTGGTCTTCGACCCGTCGCGGGTGTCGTACGCGGAGCTGCTGAAGGTGTTCTGGGAGTCGCACGACCCGACCCAGGGCTTCCGCCAGGGCAACGACGTGGGCACCCAGTACCGCTCGGCGATCCACACCCACTCCCCCGAGCAGCAGCAGGCGGCGGAGGAGTCGCGGGCGGCGTACCAGAAGGTCCTGGAGTCCTCGGGCTACGGCACGATCACCACCGAGATCCTCCCGGCGGCCGACCGCCCGTTCTACGTGGCGGAGCTGTACCACCAGCAGTACCTGGACAAGAACCCCGCCGGCTACTGCGGCCTGGGCGGCACGGGCCTGTCCTGCCCGATCGGCGTGGCCAAGGCGGGCTGACGCCCCGCCGCTCGCGGGCCGGGGGAACCGTTCGAAACCAACGGGCAGCCCCCGCCCCATGGGCATCACCCCGGCAGTCAGCTGACGGCTCCGTCCCCCGGTACCGGCCCGGGGGACCGCCGGACGTCATCGGTCAACACCACCGTTCCGGCAGCGGCCACGGCGCCACACCTCCGGCACGATGCGGTGATCAGTCCGCGGGCTCCGTGCCTGTACGGTGACCGCCGTCCGGCGCCGGGCGTCCGGAAAGAACGCCGAGAACCTCGCGAAGGCGCCTGAGCCGCCCCCGGTTCTCCTCCAGCCACCCCTCGGCGACATCAACGGGAACACACACCTCGACCCCCGTCGACGGTGCGTCGCGCACGGTCACCCGCACGGGATCATCCGGTATCACGTCCACCCACGCGGTGCGGTCACGGCCGGGCCACTCGATCCCCTCGCCGGCCTCCAACTCACTGAGACAGCGCTCCCACTCGTCCAGATCCGCCCTCGACAGCACCAGACGCACCCGGCCACGGATGAAGTCACTCTCCAGCACGATGGCAGCGTCGTAGAACGCCTCATCGGACACCACCCGCGGTTCCTCACACCGCACCACGACTGCGACGCTCTGACCCTGATCGGCGAACCGGAAGAGTTCCAACCCCTTCCCCACACCGTCCATGTCCCCTCCTCGCACTCGACCGCACCTGGCTCGCAACATACGCCCGGGCACTGACAGCCGAGTGGTCACACAACAACTCGCCGGCACCGGGCTCATGCTCGGTGACCCGTTCGAGACCAACTGGGGCGTCTACTGCCCCACGGGCATCGCCCCGGCAGACGGCTGACAGGCCCGATCAGACAGTTTCGGCCATAGCACCCAGATTTCGCATACCCCCACATGGCGGAGCGCACATTGTGGGCATGGCGAAATCTGGGACTGACAAGTTGGGGGGCTTGGGTCGCTGGTGGGGGCTCCTCACGGGAGCCCTCCTGATCGCAGCCTGGATCAACGAGGCGGCTGGCCCGGCCGTGGTCATCACTCTCTCCGCGGCAACCGCAACGTGGTGCTTCTTCCAAGCACCTGTCACCTGCGGAGCACCTGTCCGCAACCACGACGACGGTTGCCACAACAACGCGTACGGCCTCTTGCTGGGCTGCCACGTCCGTCAACATCGCTGGCAGAAGCTCAAGATGCTCATCTTCCGGCGCCGAGCTCGGGAGTTCTTCTCCGGCCTCTTCTCCGACGGCCCCACGGTCGTCGTGACCTTGGCTGGGCTGGGCAGCGCCGTGTCCGGGCTCGTCGCCCTCTTCCCCGGGGTGGCCGGGTAATCGCGGAGCGGCCAGACACCAGCTCAGGCAGCGGTCTCAGTCTGGGTGCCCCGGCTGGTGCCAACTGGGCATCTCCTGCCCCACAGGACTCGCCCAAGCGCACGGCCGACCGCGACATCTCCCAACGCTCATGTATTCCGTGGGACCATGAATCCGCCATTAAAGAACGCCTCGATATCCGGAAATAGCGGCACCGATTTAAATCTTCCGGAACGCCAGCGAGCATCTTCCCTTGCACTGTGCAGCATTATTGCATCACACTTACAGCCATTTCCCTTGCCGGTGGAGATGTGGGCAGTCAAGCACACCGGGCTCAACCCCTCCCATCGCCAGTTCAAGCTGTTCACCGAGTGGTTCTGGCGGGTCGTTCCCGCGCCCGGCAACCCTTACTACGACCTGGAGCGGGGTGCCGACTCATGAGGGGTCAGTCCGGTCCCCTTGCGAGTGCCATCGCTGACCGGTGATCGCGGGCATCAGGCATCAGCGGGTGGAGCGGCTGCCAGAGTCGGCGTCCCCTGTCTCGATGGGTGGCGGACGCGGCTGACGCCGTAAGGCAGTTATCGGTCGCATTGGGGGCGGCCTTGTGTCCGAGGATGATCTCCGGCTCCGGGCGGTACGGGTGTGGTCCGGCTGACCGACGGCGTCCCCCGGTGCGCATGGTGTATTCGGGGGGCGCTCCGACGGAGCACGGCGGTGTCCGGGCCGGCCGGTCAGTGGCTGTCGGAGCGGTGGGCGTACGGGAGATCGGGGCACCGGCGGCACAGGAAGAGGTAGATGCCTCCGGCGTCGCCGATCATCAGGTCCGGGCCGATGGCGTCGGCGAGGTCGGAGCGGGCCGGTGCGTCCCAGGCCGGCGGTTCCGTACCGGGTTCGTGCTCGTCCAGCGGCAGCCAGCGACCGTAGGCCACCTCGGCGGTGATGCTGAACAGATGCTCCATGCGGTGGCCCGCGCCGCAGTGCGGCCAGTCGGGTTCCTGGGTCCAGGCGGGATAGCCACCGGCCTTGTTCTGCAGGGCGCTCGCCACCTCCGTGTACCAGAACCCGAAGCGCTCCTGCAGCTCTTCGAGACGCGGAGCCAGCGCGGTCAGCAGCGCGTCGGGAAGGTCGTAGCCGGGGTACTCGACCGCCGGGGTCGGGCTGACCGTGCAGGGACGGGGCACCAGATCCGCGTCGTACTCACCCTCGGCGGGGGCGGGAGCGCCGGGCAGTGTCCCGCGTGCGGCGGTCTCGGCTTCGTCACGCCAGTAGAGCCGGGGTACCACGGACCCGCCGGGTTCCTCGTCATGGGCAAGAGGGCACCAGACCAGTTGCGCCAGGTCCTTGCCCTCAGGGAATTCCAGCCAGGGAGCATCCCGGGCGAAGAGCTGGATCACCGGAACCATCGGCACCGCCCCGGGCTTCGACTCCTTCCATGAACCGCCGACATCGCCGCGGGTCCAGTGCCCGGAGCGGGTGCAGTACGGCCAGGGTTCGTCGGCGGGCCAGCACAGCGGGCCGCCCAGGGAACTGTCCCGGGCACCGGGCTCCCCACTCCGGGGGTAGAGCAGGACCGTCTCCATGGCCAGAAGCGCGAACTCCGGTATGAGCCGGGCCAGGTCGTACGGAGGGTCGGGAATCACGCGGGGCACAGGTCGAGTCCTCCGGGCGGGCGATCAGCTCTGATGGCGGGCAATCTACGCCTGGGGACTGACAGAGGGCGACCGGCAGGCGCCCTCTGCCGTCGGCGAATCTGCGGGCGGCAGAGAAGGGTCCCCTCGCCGGGTGCGGCGGCCGATGGTGGGTGGTGGGTGCGGCGAAGGGCGCCGCTTTCCACCGAGGAGGGCCGATGTCCGTGGTGCGTACGAGGGGGCCGTGGGCCGGGGAGGGCGATACCGCGCCGTCCCGGTTCGACGATCAGCTGGCCGACCGGTTGCTGGACCAGCGGATCGTCATGCTGGGGACCCAGGTCGACGAGACGTCCGCGAACCGGGTGTGCGCGCAGTTGCTGCTGCTGGCCGCCGAGGATCCCCGGGCCGGGATCCTGCTGTACATCCACAGCCCGGGCGGCTCGGTGCACGCGGGGCTCGGGATCTACGACACGATGCGGATGATCCCCAATGACGTGGCCACGCTGGCCGTGGGGTTCGCCGCGAGCATGGGGCAGGTGCTGCTGACCGTGGGCACGGCGGGGAAGCGGTACGCCCTGCCGCACACGCGGATCATGATGCACCAGGGGTCGGCGGGTATCGGGGGGACCGCCGCCGATGTCGCGATCCAGGCGGAGAACCTGGAGCACACCCAGCGGACGATGGAGCGGATCATCGCCGAGCACACCGGGCAGAGCGAGGAGACCATCCGCCGGGACGGGGACCGGGACCGGTGGTTCACGGCGCGGGAGGCGCTGGAGTACGGGATGGTGGACCGGGTGGTGGCCTCGCTCGCCGAGGTGCGGCCGGCCGGCGGGTCGCGGAAGGCGGGGTTCTGAGATGGGGCAGTACACGATTCCGACCGTGGTCGAGCGGACGCCGAACGGGGAGCGGGCGTACGACGTGTACAGCCGGTTGCTGTCCGAGCGGGTCATCTTCCTGGGCACCGAGATCGACGACGGGGTCGCCAATGTGGTGATCGCGCAGCTGTTCCATCTGGAGGCGGCGGCGCCGGAGCAGGAGATCTCGCTGTACATCAATTCGCCGGGTGGCTCGTACACCTCGCTGATGGCCCTCTACGACACGATGAGCTTCATCACCGCGCCGGTGTCCACGTTCTGCGTCGGGCAGGCGGCCTCCACGGCGGCGGTGCTGCTGGCGGGCGGGGAGCCGGGTCGGCGGGTGGTGCTGGAGCACGCGCGGGTGCTGCTGGGGCAGCCGGCCAGCGCGGGGCGGCGGGGCACGATCTCCGATCTGAGCCTGGAGGCCAAGGAGATGGTGCGGATCCGCTCGCAGGTGGAGGAGGTGCTGGCCCGCCACACCGGGCACGCGGTGGCGCGGCTGCGGGCGGATCTGGACCGGGACCGGGTGTTCACGGCGCAGGAGGCGGTCGCGTACGGGCTGGCCGACCAGGTGCTGTCCCGGCGCGACGCGGCGGCGATGGTGACCGCCACCTGAGCACCGGAAGGGGTCAGGCGGCCAGCAGCAGCGTCTGGCCGGCCTGCCGTACGGGGGCGGCCGGCCGGGTGAGGGAGGTGACCCGTGGTGGGCCGGCCAGTTCCCGGTGGGCGAGGGCCAGCAGGTCGGCGAGGGTGAGGCCGAGGGCGCGGGCGGCGGCGGCGAGGATCTCGGAGGAGGCTTCCTTGCGGCCGCGTTCCAGCTCGGAGAGGTAGGGCATGGAGATCCGGGCGGCCTCGGCCACGTCCTTGAGGGTGCGCCGCTGGGCCAGCCGCTCGCGGCGCAGGACCTCGCCGATGAGGTGCCGCCACAGGGGCTCGCCGGCCGGGTGGTGCGGGTGGCTGGTCATCTCCTCAGCGTAGGAGGCGAGCGCCGGGCGAGCACCCCCGCGGGGTTCCGCCCGGCGCGAAATCCGCCGCCGCCGGGGGGTGTTACAGCGCGCTGCCGGCCTGCCATTCGTCCCAGGCCATGTTCCAGCCGTTGAGGCCGTTGTCGGGCTGGATGGTCTGGTCGGGGGAGTTGACGACGATGACCACGTCGCCGAGCAGGGACTCGTCGTAGAACCAGGCGGCGTCCTGCCCGGGGTCGCCCGCGCCCTGGACGTCGGCGAGCCCGACGCAGCCGTGGCTGGTGTTGGTGGAGCCGAAGATCTCGGGCGCGCTCCAGTAGTTGCCGTGGATGAAGGTGCCGGAGGTGGAGAGCCGCATGGCGTGCGGCACGTCCGGGATGTCGTACTCGCCCTTGCCGTCGTCGTCGGTGAATCCGACGGTGGCGCCGTTCATGCGGGTCTCGTCGAACTTCTCGGAGATCACCATCGCGCCGTTGTAGGTGGGGTTCTCGTCGCTGCCGGCGGAGATCGGCACGGTGCGCAGGGTCCGGCCGTCGCGGACCACCGTCATCTGGTGGGTCTTGGCGTCGACGGTGCTGATCTGGGAGCGGCCGACGTCGAAGCTGAACGTGCGGTCCTGGACGCCGGTGATGCCGGGGGCGCCTTCGAGGCCGTTGAAGTCCAGGGTGACGGTGACGTGGGTGTCGGCCTGCCAGTAGTTCTGCGGGCGGAAGTCGAGGCGCTTGTCGCCGAACCAGTGTCCGACGACGTCCTGTCCGCTGCTGGTGTTGATGTCGACGGCGGCCTCGACGGCGGCCTTGTTGGTGATCTCCTTGTCGAAGTTCAGCGAGATGGGCATGCCGACGCCGACCGTGGAGTTGTCCTCGGGGGTGAAGTTGCCGATGAAGCTGTTGTCCGGGGAGACGGTGGTGAAGGTGGCGGTTTCGTGCGCCTTGCGGCCCTGGCCGTCGCTGGCCTGGACGACCAGCTCGTAGCGGGTGGCCCGCGAGAGCTGGCCGTCGGGCGTCCAGCCGGTGCCGTCGGCGGATATGGTGCCGGGCACCTCGGTGTCGCTGTCGGTGGCCCTCATGGTGACGGTGTCGAGTGTGCCATCCGTCACACTTACGGCGACACTGTCGGTGATGCCGACGTTGTCCGCCATGTCGCCGGGGGTGATGGAGATGTCCGCCGCCGAGGTGTCGGCCGAGGCGGCGTCGCTCTGCGAGGCCGTCGGCTGGGCGCCCTTCCCGTCGCCCGCCCCGTCGCCGTCGCCGCCGTGCAGACTGCAGGCGCCCAGAGCGAGCACTCCGGACAGCAGCACCGCCGCACCGGCGGCGCCCCTGCGCCGCATGCCGTCCCTCATGGTCAGCTACTCCATCCCCGCCGTGGCCCCTGGTGACGGCGGCCCCTGGCGGCATCGCGTTGCTTTGGTTCGCGCGGAAAAGGACACCTTCGGACTCATACGTCCGGGCATCTCGCGTGACAACGCGGGCGGCGTTCGAACCGTTCCCCCTTTTAGGGAATCTTTGTCCTATTCATCGTCACTGTCCCACGTCTCCTCCGGATCGTACTCCGCCAGCTCACTGCTCCAGGACGCCTGCGCCAGCTCCACCCCCGGCACCTCGGCCACCAGGTCCACCGGGTCGAGCAGGTAGGCGATGGCCTCGGCCGGGTCCTGCGCGACCGCGTCCGCGGCCTGCCGCCGCTCCATCTCCGGCATCTGCTCGTCCCCGTGGATCCGTGCCCAGGCGGCCCGGATCACCTCGTCCGCGTCCGTCAGCTCCAGCACCATGTCCACCCGGACCCGGACGTGGCGCGCCGCCTCGGCCGCGAGCGGGTCCATCTCTTCGCTGCTACTCATGACACGGAGAGTAACCGCCCCCTCGGACAGCTCTTCCCCGCGACCCGCATGGGCGCCTAACATCGCTCTCGGCACCACCCCAGCCACCGCTTCACCCCCCACCCCGCTCTCCCCGCTCCGTCCCCAGGAGGCCCCCATGGCCGAGCACCGTGCCACCTCCACCAACCAGCCGCTGATCACCGGCCTCGTCGCCGCGGCCGTACTGGGCCTGGTCTGGCTGATGCCCACCGCGCACGCCGGGAGCGAGCCCGGCGGCGAGGACGCGGTGGGCAACGACGCCGTCAGCGAGCACCAGGTGTCCGCCGAGGAGTAGACCGTGTCCTGCGGCCGCGGGGCGGGTCAGCCGAGCGGTCCGGTGACCGACTCGGCGGCCGCCACCAGCGAGCCGTCGCGGACGAACTCCTCCGCCGCCGCCAGGTCGGGCGCCAGATAGCGGTCCTCGCCCGCCCCGCCGACCCCGGCCGCGCGGACCGCCTCCAGGACGGCGCGGGCGGCCGGTCCTGCGCGCAGTCCCCGGGCGGCCGACCCCTCGCGCAGTTCCAGGGCGCGGGTCGCCGCGCACAGTTCCACCGCGATCACCCGGGTCAGCCCCGCCACCGCCGTCCGCAGCTTGCGGGCCGCCGACCAGCCCATCGAGACGTGGTCCTCCTGCATCGCGGAGGACGGGATCGAGTCCACCGAGGCGGGTACGGCCAGCCGCTTCAGTTCGCTGACGAGCGCGGCCTGCGTGTACTGGGCGATCATCAGCCCGGAGTCCACGCCCGCGTCGCCGGCGAGGAACGGCGGCAGGCCGTGCGAGCGGTTCTTGTCCAGCAGCCGGTCGGTGCGGCGTTCGGCGATGGAGGCGAGGTCGGCGACGGCGATGGCGAGGAAGTCCAGGACGTAGCCGAGCGGCGCGCCGTGGAAGTTGCCGTTGGACTCCACGCGGGCGGGCCGGCCGCCGGCCGCCGGGACGACGACGGGGTTGTCGACGGCGGCGGCCAGTTCGTACCCGGCGACCCGCTGGGCGTGCTCCAGGGTGTCCCGTCCGGCGCCGGTGACCTGCGGGGCGCAGCGCACCGAGTAGGCGTCCTGGACGCGCGGGGCGTCGTCCTGGTGGTGGCCGGTGAGGCCGGAGCCGGCCAGGACGCGCAACATGTTGGCGGCGCTGACGGCCTGTCCCGGGTGCGGGCGGATGGCGTGCAGTTCGGGGGCGAGCACCCGGTCGGTGCCGAGCAGCGCCTCCAGGGTGAGGGCGGCGGTGATGTCGGCGGCGGTGAAGAGGCCGGCCAGGTCGGCGCAGGCCATCAGCAGCATGCCGAGCATGCCGTCGGTGCCGTTGAGGAGCGCAAGACCTTCCTTCTCGCGCAGGGTGACGGGGCTGATGCCGTGTTCGGCGAGGAGTTCGGCGGCGGGCCGGATCCGGCCGTCGGGGCCCTCGGCCTCGCCCTCGCCCATGAGGGTGAGGGCGCAGTGCGACAGCGGCGCGAGGTCGCCGGAGCAGCCGAGCGATCCGTACTCGTGGACGACGGGGGTGATGCCGGCGTTGAGGACGGCGGCCATGGTGTCGGCGACCTCCGGCCGTACCCCGGTATGGCCGGAGGCGAGGGTCTTGAGCCGCAGGAACATCAGTGCCCTGACCACCTCGCGCTCCACGCGCGGGCCCATCCCGGCGGCGTGCGAGCGGACGATGTTGCGCTGGAGACGGGCGCGCAGTCCGGGGCTGATGTGGCGGACGGCGAGGGCGCCGAAGCCGGTGGAGACGCCGTAGACGGGGTCGGGGCGGGCCGCGAGGTCCTCCACGGCGGCGCGGGCGGTGGCCATCGCGGTCCGGGCGGCGGGGGAGAGTTCGACGCGGGCGCCGTGCCGGGCGACGGCGAGGACGTCGGCGGGGGTGGTGCCGGAGGGGCCGACCACGAGGGAGTGCATAGCCATATTCACAGAGCCTAAAGAGTGAATTGGTAACCGTCACAGAGGGGGCCGGAAGCGGACGTACGGCGCCGGGTCACTCCCGCCCCCGGAACCTGCGCCGTTCGGGCTCACCGGGCACGTCCACCGGCGGCGCGTCCGCCATCCGCAGCGCCGCCCGGCCCTCGGCGCCGCGCCCGGCCACCACCGGGCCCGGCGCGTGGGTGGTCTTGGCCCGGTACTGGGCGGCGTCCGCCAGCCGGAACAGCCGCCGCGCGGTGGGCGGCGGTCCCACGCCCTCACCGGTACCGGCGATGCCGCAGGCCACCCCCTCGCCGAGCGCGAGATCCGCGGCCCCCCGGCACAGCCCCCAGGCCGCCGCCTCCACCTCGGTGTCCGGGTGGCCGGTGACCACCAGGGCGAACTCGTCCCCGCCGAGCCGGGCCGCGAGCGCCCCGGGGAACGCGGCGGCGCACAGCGACAGCAGCCGCCCGAACCGTTCCAGCAGCCGGTCCCCGGCGGCGTGCCCGTAGGTGTCGTTCACCTTCTTCAGGCCGTTGACGTCGCAGACCACCAGCACCAGCGGCTCGCCGCCCGCCCGGTGCGCCGCCACCGCCTCCGCCAGGCGTTCGTCGACCGCCCGGCGGTTGCCGAGCCCGGTCAGCGGATCGGTGAACGCCAGCCGCCGCACCCGCTCCAGCCGCTCGTGCTGGGCGAGCCCGGTGGCCGTGACCGAGGCGAGGACGGCCGCGAACTCCGCCTCGTCCGGTGTGAACACCGCCGCCCCGGCGTCCCGCGCCACATACAGCTCGCCCCAGGCACGGTCGGCCAGCACCACCGGGGCCGCCACACAGCAGCCCCGGCCCTGCCGGCGCAGCGCCGCCCCGCGCCGGGGGCCGCCGGCGTCCTCCACCCAGGCCCGGGGTTCGCGCGGGGAGGCGAGCGCGATCTCCGGGAAGTCCCGCACGGCGTACGACTCGTCCGCCGGGAACTCCTCCTCGCCGGCCACCAGCCGCCCGGTGTTCACCAGCACCCGCAGCCGGCCGCGCTCGCGCTCCCAGACGGACAGCGCCGCGAACGACCCGTCGAGCGCCGTCCGCGCGCCCTCCGCCGCCGCCCGCGCCACCTCCGGCAGGCGCACCGCCCCGGCCATCGCGGCCACCAGCGCGGCGACGGCCCGCACCCTGGAAGCGTCCATGCGCCTCAGGCTATGCGCGCCGCCCGGGCACCGCCCGGCGGCCTGCTCCACCCCGGCGGACGGCGCCGGTGAGGCGGCCGGCGGCCCGCCTCAGCGGGTGACCGCGGCCGGGAAGACCGTCCACGCCGGGTGCGGAAACCGCGGCACCGGGCCGTCGTCCCGCTTGGAGTCACGGACCCCGACGGCGCCGCCCGGGAGCCGGGCCGCTTCCGCGCACCGCGCGTCGCCCTTCAGCGAGTACGCATTCCCGCGCCACCTGACGGCCTGCTGCCGCTCCACGCCCACCGCCCCGCCCTCCGTGTCGGGTCGGGGACAGCTCCGCCCGGCTACTCCCCCGGCCAGTCCGGGGCGCGCTTCTCGTTGAACGCCGCCACGCCCTCCGCCCGGTCGCCCGAGAAGGCCACCGTGCGCCAGGCCGCGTCCTCCACCTCAAGACCGGTGGGCAGGTCGAGACCGAAGCCGGAGCGCAGCGCGCGCTTGGCGGCACGCAGTCCGACCGGGGAGTTGGCCGCGATCCGGGAGGCGAGCGCCAGCGCCTCGGCGCGGTCCTCGCCCTCCCCCGTCAGCCGGTCGATCAGGCCGAGCGACAGCGCCTCCTCGGCCGCCACCCGGCGGCCGGTGAACACCAGCTCCGCCGCCCGCGCCGCACCCACCCGGCGCGGCAGCAGCTGGGTGCCGCCGCCGCCCGGGATCACCCCGACCGTCACCTCCGGCAGCCCGACCACCGCCGTGGGGTCGGCCACGATGAGATCGCAGGAGAGCGCCAGTTCGAAGCCGCCGCCGAGCGCGTAGCCGTGCACCGCCGCGATCACCGGCACCGGCAGGGTGAGCACGCCGGTGTAGGCGGCCCGCGCCAGCGGGCGCTGGCGGCCGAGCTCGGCGTCGCTCAGCGCGTTGCGCTCCTTGAGGTCCGCGCCGACGCAGAACGCCCGCTCGTGGGTGGAGCTGAGCACCACCGCCCGGACCTCCCGGGCGGGTGCCGCCGCCAGCGCGGCGCACGCGTCCGCGATGCCGCGCGCCATCGCCGTCGAGACCGCGTTCATCGCCGGGACGCGGTCCAGGACCAGCTCCGCCACCCCGGTGTCCGCGTCCCGGCGGACCTCCACCCACTCGCCGTACCTCACCGGCTCACTCCCCGCCTCGTCTCGACAGCAGCCACGGTTCCACTATCCCCAGCCCGCGCACCGGCCGCTGGTACAGCGGCTGGAGCGCGAACCGGTAGGCGCGCGCGTCGCGCGCGCTCACCGTCTTCTCCGACTCCGGGGCGAGCCCGGCCGAGGTCAGTTCGTCCCGCAGGGCGCCGTCCACCAGCACCATGTCCTTCGGCGCTATCGAGGTGAGCCGGCTCGCCAGGTTCACCGTGTTGCCGAAGACGTCGCCCATCCGCGTCGTCACGGTGCCGAACGCGATGCCGACCCGCAGCTCCGGCATCATCGGGTCGTCGCCCAGGGTCTCCACCAGCCGCAGCCCGATGTCGGCCGCCGTGCCCGCGTCGTCCGCCGCGAACAGCACCTCGTCGCCCAGTGTCTTGATGAGCCGCCCGCCCTGCGCCGCGACCTGGTCGGCCGCGGTGGTCTCGAACGCCTCCACCAGTTCGCCCAGCTCCTCCTCCTCCAGGCGCCGGGTCAGCCGGGTGAAGCCCACCAGGTCGGCGAAGCCCACCGCGAGACGCCGGTCCACCATCTCGGCGTCGTCCTGCGCCTGGACCACCCGGCCGGTGGCCGCCGCCAGCTGACGGCGCCACACGTACACCAGGAACTCCTCCAGCTCCGGCAGCAGCAGCTCCACCAGCGGGTACGCCACCTCGGTGCGGGTCATGCCCGGCTCGGGGGGCTCGATCAGGCCCTCCAGGAAGGAGTCGATCTGCCAGTCCGCCAGCCGGGCCGTGGTCTGCCCGGTGGACCTGGCCACCTGGATCGCCATCGACTCGCTCAGCAGCCCGGCCTCCACCAGACCGCCGAGCCGGCGCAGCGCCAGCACGTCCGCCTCGGTGAGCACCTTGGCCTGCCCCACGTCGGGGAAGCCCATCGCCCGCCAGAACCGGGTCCCCAGGTCCAGCGAGACCCCGGCGGCACGCGCCGCCTGGAACGGGGTGTACTGCCGTTCCGACCCGATGATCAGCTGCTCGATGCGCAGCGCGATGGTATCGTCGCCGGTCCCGTCGGGCGGGGCGCCCTCCGCATCAGCCACGGTCACTGCCCGCCCTCGCCCAGGCCCACGCGAACGCCACCGGGATGGGGTTCCCTCCGCTGCGCACTGCCGCCGCCCTACCGTTCCTGCTCACTCACGCCCATCGCGTGCTGTCCATCGCACAACCCTACGGCAGGTGTGCCCTAAGTCACGCGGGGCGTTGCCGGGCGATCACCGCAGGTGCACGATGTCGGCCGCATCGACGGGGCGCTGTACGCCGTCGGCGTCGGCGATCACCAGCCGGCCGGTGCCGTCCAGGGCCACCGCCTCGCCGCGCACCTCGGCGCCGCCGGGCAGCAGGGCGCGCACCGTACGGCCGAGCGTCGCGCAGCAGGCCGCGTACGCCGGGAGGAGTCCGGCGGCGCTCGCGTCGCCCCCGGCCGCCGTCCAGCGGCCGTACCAGTCGGCGAGGGAGCGCAGCAGGGCGCGCAGCAGCGGATCGCGGTCGGTGGTGCGGGCGCCCGCCAGCAGCAGTGAGCCGGCGGTCGGGACCGGCAGCTCGTCGGCGCGCAGCGAGACGTTCACGCCCATGCCGAGGACGACGGCGGGCGTGCCGTCCGGCAGGGTCACCCGTTCGGCGAGGATGCCGCCGAGCTTGCGTTCCGCGCCGTCCACCGTCACCAGCAGGTCGTTGGGCCACTTCAGGGCGGTCTCCACCTCGGTGACCGGGCTGAGCGCGGTGACGGCGGCGACGCCGGCCAGCAGCGGCAGCCAGCCCCAGCGTTCGGCCGGGACGTCGTGGCCGGGGGTGAGCAGCACGGAGGTGAACAGGCCGGAGCGGGCCGGGGCGTTCCATCGCCGGTCGAGGCGGCCGCGGCCGCGCACCTGCTCCTCGGCGACGAGGACGGTGCCGGGCGCCGCCGCGCCGGAGGCCGCCGCCGCAGCGAGATCGGCGTTGGTGGAGCCGGTGGACTCGACCACCGTGAGGCCGGTCCACAGGGAGGTGGGGCGGACGAGGGCGGTGCGCAGGGCCCTGGCGTCGAGCGGGGGCCGGTCCAGATCGGACCAGCGGCCGGGGGGAGGGGTCATGGGCTCACCCTAGGCCGCCCGGCGGGGCGCGCGATCTTTGGCCGGTTCGCGCTGTGATCCACGCCGCACCACCGGCCCGGCCGCGCCCTGGATACGCTACTTTCCGGTAGCCCACCCGAGGACGAGTAGGAGCCGTGCACCGTGCCCGAATTGCCGCCCCAGGACACCAGCCCCGACCTGCACACCACGGCGGGCAAGATCGAGGACTTCCGGCTGCGGGTGGCGGAGGCGGTGCGCGCCGGCTCCGACCGGGCGGTGGCCAAGCAGCACGCCAAGGGGAAGGGCACCGCGCGCGAGCGGGTGCTCGCGCTGCTGGACGAGGGGTCGTTCACCGAGCTGGACGAGTTCGCCCGGCACCGCTCCACCTCCTTCGGCATCGAACGCAACCGCCCGTACGGGGACGGCGTGGTGACCGGCTACGGGACGGTCGACGGCCGCCCGGTGGCCGTCTACTCGCAGGACTTCACGGTCTTCGGCGGCTCGCTGGGCGAGGTGTACGGCGAGAAGATCGTCAAGGTCATGGACTGGGCGCTGAAGACCGGCTGCCCGATCATCGGCATCAACGACGGCGGCGGGGCCCGCATCCAGGAGGGCGTCACCGCGCTCGGCCTGTTCGCCGAGATCTTCCGCCGCAACGTGCACGGCTCCGGTGTCGTCCCGCAGATCTCGCTCATCATGGGCCCGTGCGCGGGCGGCGCCGTCTACTCCCCCGCGATCACCGACTTCACGGTGATGGTCGACCAGACCTCGCACATGTTCATCACAGGGCCCGATGTGATCAAGACGGTCACCGGGGAGGACGTCGGCTTCGAGGAACTGGGCGGCGCCCGCACCCACAACGCCGTCTCCGGTGTCGCCCACCACCTGGCGGGTGACGAGAAGGACGCCATCGAGTACGTCAAGGCGCTGCTGTCGTACCTGCCGTCCAACAACCTCGCCGAGCCGCCCGCCTTCCCCGAGGAGGAGGCGGACCTGGAGCCGGACGAGGACGACCGGCAGCTCAACACGCTCGTCCCGGACTCCGCCAACCAGCCCTACGACATGCACCAGGTCATCGAAGGGGTGCTGGACGAGCGGGAGTTCCTGGAGACGCAGCCGCTCTTCGCGCCCAACATCATCACCGGCTTCGGCCGCGTCGAGGGCCGGCCGGTCGGGGTCGTCGCCAACCAGCCGCTCCAGTTCGCCGGCTGCCTGGACATCAACGCCTCCGAGAAGGCCGCCCGCTTCGTCCGCACCTGCGACGCGTTCAACATCCCGGTGCTGACCTTCGTGGACGTGCCCGGCTTCCTGCCCGGCACCGACCAGGAGTACGGCGGCATCATCCGGCGCGGCGCCAAGCTGATCTACGCCTACGCCGAGGCCACCGTCCCGCTGATCACCGTGATCACCCGCAAGGCGTTCGGCGGCGCCTACGACGTCATGGGTTCCAAGCACCTGGGCGCCGACCTCAACCTGGCCTGGCCCACCGCGCAGGTGGCGGTGATGGGCGCGCAGGGCGCGGTGAACATCCTGTACCGGCGCACGCTGGCCGCGCTGGAGGACGAGGACGAGCGGGAGGCGGAACGGGCCCGGCTGACCGCCGAGTACGAGGACACGCTGCTGAACCCGTACGTCGCCGCCGAACGCGGCTACGTGGACGCGGTGATCATGCCGGCCGACACCCGGCGGCACATCGTGCGGGGCCTGCGGGCGCTGCGGACCAAGCGGGAGCAGCTGCCGCCGAAGAAGCACGGCAACATCCCGCTGTAGACCGGGAAACGGCGGAACCGAAGGAGGAGTCGCTCATGATCCGTGTCGTCCGGGGCAATCCCACCCCCGAGGAACTGGCCGCGGCGGTCGCCGTGATGCAGGCGCGGGCCACCGCGGCGGCCGGTGCCACCGCCGCCGAGGCACCGCGCCAGCGGTGGGCGGGCCCGGCCCAGGCGGTGCGCCGCCCGCTTCCGGCGCCCGGGCCCGGCGCGTGGCAGGCCGCGTTCGGGCCGCGCGGGTGACGATCTGAGTAGCCGTACTCAGGCGGCCGGGCCGCGCGTGCGGGACCATCGAAGGATGCTGTGGTCCGACATGCGCCGCGAGGAGCCGTCCCGGGAGGCCCGGACCACCCGCGCGATGCTGCGC
>NZ_JBHWJL010000006.1:0-46615 GCF_042731495.1 Streptomyces sp. NPDC059853 | reverse complement strand
GGGTACCCGCGGAGGTCGGCTCTGGTGGGCCGCGATGTAGCGGACCGCGTCGTCGACCGTGCCGGTCATCTCGTCGTCCGGGATCTTGACCCCGAACCGGTCCTCGGCCTGGACCACGATCTCCAGCAACGACAGCGAGTCGATGTCCAGGTCGTCCACGAAGGACTTCTCCAAGGTCACGTCAGCCGCCACCACATCGGCGATCTCCGCGACGATGTCGCGGAGGTCGGCCAGGATTTCCTCGTTCGTCGCCATCTGCTGTGTCCTTTCCTGAAGGTGCCTGATGCGCGTCGTGGGTCACGGAAGGGCCGGGGCGTGCGCCCGGGTCACCGCGCGTCCGGATCCGTCCGGACGACGAGGGCCGCGTTGTGCCCGCCGAAGCCGAAGGAGTTGCTGAGGGCCACCCGCAGGCCGTCGTGGGCCTGCGCCCGGTGCGGCACGAAGTTGATCTCCGGGTCGATCGGCCGGTGGCAGTTCACCGTGGGGGGCACGGTGCCGGTGCGCAGCGCCTGGATCGCGGCGACCAGTTCCACCGCCCCGGCCGCCCCGATCATGTGCCCGGTCATCGACTTGGTGGAGCTGACCGGGATCCGGGTGATCCGCTCGCCGAGGACCTCGCGCAGGACCGCCGTCTCGACGGCGTCGTTCAGGACGGTCCCGGTGCCGTGGGCGTTGACGTAGTCCACCTCGTCCGGCGCCACCCCGGCGTCGCGCAGCGCGGCCTCGACCGCCAGCCGCGCGCCCCGGCCCCGCGGATGCGGCGCGGTCCAGTGGTGGGCGTCGGAACTCGCGCCGTAGCCGGCGAGTTCGGCGAGCACCGCCGCGCCCCGGGCCGCGGCGGTCTCGGCCGCCTCCAGCACGACCACGGCGGCGCCCTCGCTCATCACGAACCCGTCGCGGTCGGCGTCGAAGGGGCGGCAGGCCGCGGCCGGGTCGTCGTTGCGGGTGGAGAGGGCGCGGGCGTTGCCGCTGCCCGCGAGGTCGATCCTGGTGACACAGGCGTCGGCTCCCCCGGCCACGACCGTGTCGGCGTCCCCCGCGCGGATCATCCGCAGGGCGGCGCCCACCGCGTCGGAACCGCTCGCGCACGCCGTGCTCTGGGCCCGGCTCGGGCCCTGCGCGCCCAGCCGCATGCTGATCTCCCCGGCGGCGCCGTCGATGGCGGTGGTGATCGGGGTGAACGGGCTGATCGCCGCCGTGCCCCGGTCGCGCAGTGTGTTCACCGAGCGGGCGAAGGAGGCGACCGGGCCGTAGCCGCTGCCGATGACGACGGCGACCCGCGGGGCGGTGTCCTCGTCGACGACGAGCTTGGCGTGCTCGCTCGCCTCCAGCGCCGCCGCCAGGGCGTACTGGGCGTAGGGGTCGGTGCGCCGCCGGACCGGAGAGGGCATGTGACGGGCCGCGTCGAAGCCGCGGACCTGGCCGCCGATGCGCGCCGGGAGCCCGGTCAGGTCCATGCCCTCCAGCGTGTCGATGCCGCTGCGGCCGGCCAGCATCGCCTCCCAGGTGGCGGCAGCGGTGTGGCCGAGCGGGGTCACGGCGCCGTATCCGGTGACGACGACCTTGCGGGGAGTGGTGCTCACTGCGGGATCACCTCCGCGTCGCGGATGGGCGGGGGAATGTCGCCGGGATCGACCGGCACCATGAGGACGGCCGTGCCGCCCCGTGCGCAGACCTCCCGCGCGGTGCGCAGTTCGTCGGTCAGCGTGTCCTTGTCGCGCAGCACCCGGTGGTGGATGCCCGCCTCGTCGAACGCGGGCGGCGGCGTGCCGGGCCGGGCGAAGGCGTAGCGGTCCGCGTCCAGGCCGAGCCGGGCGCGCTGGGCGTCCAGCCACCCGTAACCGCCGTTGCACAGCACGACGTAGAGCACCCCGCCGTGGGAGCCCGCCGTCGCCGCGATGTCGCCGCGCGCCGCGACGAAGGCGCCGTCGCCGATGAACGCGGTCACCTCGTGGTCGGGGGCGGCGCGCTTGACCCCGATCGCCGCGGCCGCGCCGAAGCCCAGCGGGGTCTGTTCGGAGGGCACGACCGAGCCGCCGCCGGTGTGGAAGGGGTAGCAGTAGGACCACATGTCCTGGAGGCCGTTCTCGGCCACCAGCACCCGGGGCCCGCTCGCGGTGGCGTCCAGCGCGGCCAGCAGTTCGGCGATGCGGATCCCCGGCAGCCCGGCGGCCCGCGCGCGTTCGTCGTCGGCCTCGGCGGCCATGGCCTTGCGGGCGACGGCGATCTCCCGCGCCCACGGCTCGGTGTGGCCCCTGAGCCCTTCCGCGTGCGCGTCGCTCAGCGCCCGCGACCAGGCGAGTACGGCGCGGCGTGCGTCGCCGAGCACGCGCGGTCCCGGGAACTCGGCCGACAGACCGGCCGGGTCGATGTTGACCTGGAGGACCGGCACCGGTGGCCACGGCGTGCCGCCCTCGGTGACGGTCTCCTCCAGCCGGCCGGCCAGGGAGATCACCAGGTCGCAGGTGGCGAAGAGCTGACGGGCGGGCGCCGAGGCGTAGAGGCCGGCCACGCCGCAGAACAGCGGGTGGCGTTCGTCGACGGCGCCCCGGCCGGAGGCGGTGGTGAACAGGGCCGCGTCCAGGCGTCCGGCGAACCGCTCGACCGCCCCGTCCGCGTTGCGGTGGCGCATCCCGCCCCCGACCAGCACCACCGGGCGCCGGCTCGCGAGGAGCGTGGCCGTGGTCGGGCCGCCGGGGAGCGGGGAGGAGGCGTCCTCCAGCGGTTCGGGCAGGCTCGGCCACGGGCCGGTCCGTACGATCCGCGCGGTGCGGACGTCGTCGGCGACCTCCAGGTAGACCGGCCCCGGCGGGGGCCCCGTGGTCAGGGCGAGTGCCTTGGCGGCGGCGGGGACGACCCGGTCGGGGTGGGCCACCCGGTGGGCCCACCGGACCAGCGGGGCCACCGCCGCGACCTGGTCGAGTTCCTGGAACCCGCCGCTGCCCCGGCCGCGTTCCGGGGTGCCGGCGGCGAGCAGCAGCACCGGCGCCCCGGACTCCCGCGCCTCCAGCAGCCCGGTCGCGGCGTGCGTGACGGCCGGGCCCTTGCCCAGCGCGCACACCGCGGGCCGGCCGGACTGGAGGGCGTAACCGGTCGCCATGTACACCGCGTTGCGCTGGTCGCGGCACGGCACGACGTCCACGCCCGCGGCGTCGAGGGCGCGCAGCAGCTCCATGTCGTCGCCCGGCAGCCCGAAGCAGGTGTCCACGCCGGACCGCACCAGCAGGTCGACGACCGCGGGCCAGGCGCCGTCGTACCGCGCCCCGTCGCCGGTCACGGCCGGCCCGCCGCGACCGGGCCGGCGGAGGGCAGGTACTCGGCCGCCGTCTTGGACATGAGCAGCGGTTCGGAGCGCCGCCGGCCGCCGACGGAGAGGTAGTTCGCCATCATGCCGAGCCCTCCGAACGGCCTGTTGCCGTTCTCGGCGTCCAGCAGGGTCTGGTCGACGCAGACCCGGTGCCGCCTGGACAGCACCTCCACCGCCTGCGGGGCGGTCCCGTACACCATGGCGCCCAGCGCGCGTTCGCCGAAGTAGGGGCTGGACAGCCGCTCGCACAGCCGGGCCTCGTCGGGATAGGTGACGACGTTGAACACCGGCGCGAACATCTCCTCCAGGGGCATCCGGTCCTCGAAGTCCCAGGTGAGGACGGTCGGCTCGACGCGCCGGGTGCGCAGGTCGATCCGGCCGCCCTGCCGGATGCGGTCCGCGTGCCGCAGCAGGTACTCCGAGCACTGGGCGAGGGCGGCGTCGTAGTACATCGGCCCGTAGTCGCTGCCGGGGTCGGTGTTGGGGCCGTAGCGCAGGGCGGAGAGCCGGGCCGAGAGCAGATCGGTGAACGCGCGCGAGCGCTGCTCGGGGACGAAGACGACGTCGGGGCCGTAGCAGTCCTGCCCGGAGTTGTAGAGCCGGATGGTCACCAGGTCGCGGACGGCGTGGTCGAGGTCGGCGTCGGGCGCGACGACGAACGGGTTGAGGCCCTGGCCGAAGAACAGGAACAACTGGTCGGCGGTCAGTTCCTCGCGCACCGTCTCGGCGTTGGCGTAACTGCCGGTGAACACGATGAGGTCGGCCTCACGGACCGGCCCGGAGACGAACGTGCGCTGGGACAGGTCGGACAGCTCGATCGGCAGGCCGTGCACCGGGGCGAGCAGGGCGTGCAGCCGCCGCGCCTGGCTCCCGATCTGCGAGGACGGCCGGAAGCTGACGGTGTCGGTGTAGAGCGAGGCCACCAGGAGGTAGAGCGCGTACGCGTACAGCGGGATGTTCGACGGCATGAACACCGCCGCGCGGGGCACCCGGCCGGGCCGGAAGTGGCGGATCTCCTCCTCGGCCCCGTCGAGGGTGGCCAGGAACGCCTCCAGTTCCGAGACGGCGGTGCGGTGGGGCGAGACCTCGGTGAGGATCTCCAGCACGGCGTCCCGGTGGTCGTGCACCCAGCGGCGGACCGCGCGCAGCGCCTCCAGGCGCTCCGGGAAGGGGATGGTCTCCGGCGCGGTGCGGGACGCGGGGGTCTCGTCACCGGCCGGGCCGGCGGAGGTGGGCGGTAAGGTCATGGCAAGGGACTCCAGTGCGGCGGGGTCGGGCTTTCCGGTGCTGTTCAGGGGGAACTCGCGGACCACGAGGACGTCGTCGGGCCGCTCGTAGCGGGCGAGCACCGCGCGGAACGCCCGCTTCCAGTGCGCGCGGTCGCGGCCGCGCGGGTCGGCCACCACGAAGACCAGGCGGACGCCGCGGCGCTCGTCCGCCAGCGCGACGACCTGGGTCGGGGCTCCGGCCGCCTCGGCCAGCTCGGCGAGGTGGTCGGGGTAGAGGGTGTGGCCGTCGCGGTGCACGGCGCGTTTGCGGCCGATCGGGGCCACCCGGCCCGCGGCGTCGATCAGGCCGATGTCACCGGTGCGGTGCACGGGGCCGGGCACCGGGACGATCCCGCCGTCCTCGCCGAGGTGACCGGTCATCAGCCCCGGGCTGCGCACGACGAGTTCGCCGAGCTGCCCGGGCGGCAGCGGCCGGCCGGCCTCGTCGTGGACCTCGACGACCACGCCGGGCAGCGGGGTGCCGCACCGGACGGGATCGGACGGCGGGGCCAGCGCGATGTTGCCGACCTCGGTCGCCCCGTAGCCGTCGAGCAGCGGCCGGCCGGTGACCGCCGCGAAGCGCTCGGCCAGCGACCGGCCGAGCGGGGCGCCCCCGACGCACCAGGCGCGGACCCCGCTCAGCGTGTCCCGGAGCGCGGGCCGGCTGTCGAACAGGCTGAGCAGGCTGTGATAGGTCGGCGGGGTGGCGTCGACGATCGAGAGGCCGTGCGCCGCGCCGGCCTCCAGCGCCCGGTCCAGCCGGGCCGCCGGCCCGTAGACCACCAGCGTGCCGCCGCGCAGCCACCAGCACAGCACCAGCGACAGGCCGTACTGGTGGGAGTAGGGCAGGACCGGCAGCAGCACGTCGTCGGTGCGGTAGCCCATCCGCTCGGCGCTGAGGGCGAGGTTGTCCAGGATCGATCGCCCGGAGCGCACGATGCCCTTCGGGGCGCCGGTGGTGCCCGAGGACCACGAGATGACCGCGTCCCGCCGGCGCGACCAGGCGGTGAGATCCGGTATCCCGCCGGGCGGGCCGCCCGGCTCCGGGACGGCACCGGGCGGTGCCGAGGCGCCGTCGATCTCCAGCACGACCCGGGCGCGGTCCCGGACCGAGGCGCGGTGCGCCGCCGTGGCGCGGTGGTCGCACAGCACCACCGAGGCGTCCAGGTGGGCGAGGGCCAGCAGGGCCACGACCCATTCCGGCGTATTGGGCCCCGACAGCATCACCCGCGAGCCCGGCCCGATTCCCCGGCGGGCCAGAGAATCGGCCTCGGAACGCACGCGCGTGATGATCTGATCGGTTTCCCACGTGGTTCCGTCAGGCACCAGTAATCGCCTGAAAAGAAACATCCGGCCCCTCCAGGGTGCCTGCGTAGGGACATCGCCGAGCCGGCGCGGAATTCACCGTGATCTGTGGCGCTTTTCAGAGGTCGCCGCGGTGCGGAACACGCGGACGCCGGCTCACAACGGGGAGCGAACACCAGGTGGTGCCGCACATCCGTCCCGGTGGACGGGGAGGTGCGACGGCGCTGTGGGTGTCGCTGCCTCTACCGAGAACACGGCGCGGACCGCCGCGATGGTTCATTCGGAGAGAAATCTAGTTCCGCGAAAGAATGCGGCCGCTCGGGGTGCGGAGCCGGCGCGGTGGGCCGGTGAACCGTACGCGGCCGCCGCTGCGTGTTCAGTATGTGACTCCTTCTCAGTCGACCTTCCCGCACCCATACCGGCGAGTATTCACAGCGATTCGGCCGGCGCCGCACGACGCCGCCCGGGGCAGCACGGCGGGCGCGTACACCGCGCGGCCCCCGCACGCCGTGTTACGCCCCGGCGGTGCCGCCCCCGGGGCCCGGCCGGGTCCGGCCCCGGCATGACGGAGCACGGAGCGCCCGCATGGGGCGCCTCGATGCGGGCCGCCCGGCCGCACCTCGGCACGGGAACCGAGGATCACGGCGCGGTCGACCACTACAACCAGGACCGCCCGGCCGGGCCCATCTACGTGCAACGGGCCTACGAGTACGGCCGGTCGGGCGTGCAGAGCTACATGGGGCTCCCGCTCTGCCTGACCCCCGATGACCTCGTGGCCGGCCGGATCGACATCGCCGCCTGCGGGGTGCCCTGGGACGCCACCGGCACCGGACGCAGCGGCGCCCGGCGCGGCCCCGTCGCCCTGCGCACCAGCGGCATGAACTCCACGCTCGAATTCGCCCTGCCCGACCTGCACACCCGGGTCGACCCCTTCAAGGTGCTGCGCTGCGCGGACTACGGCGACGCCCCGACCGCCTCGGGCAACACCGTGGAAACCTTCGTGGACATCCGCAAGTTCGTCACCACCATCGTCGAGGCCGGCGCCCGCCCGCTGGTGCTGGGCGGCGACCACGGCATCACCTGGCCCTGTCTGACCGCCGTCGCCGACCACCTCGGCCACGGCACGGTCGGCGTCATCCACCTGGGCGCCCACACCGCGATGGAGCCGGTGGAGGGCTGGGAGATGGGCACCGCCCGCAGCGCGCTGCGCCGCGCCGTCGACGCGGGGGTGATCCGCGGCGAGCACGTGATCCAGCTCGGCGCCCGCGGCTTCGACACCAGCGCCGGACTGCGGCCCTGGCTGGACGCGGCCGGGGTACGCCTCCACCCGGCGAGCGAGGTCGACGAGCACGGCATCGACACCGTCACCGACCGGGTGATCGCCGAGGCCACCGCTCCCGGAGCGCCCGCCGCCCACTATCTGTCGATCTCCATCGACGTGGCCGACCCGATGTACGCCCCCGCCACCGGCAGGCCGGAACCGGGCGGACTGCGCAGCACCGCCCTGCTGCGCGCCGTCCGCCGGATCGGCGCCGAGGTCGATCTCGCCGGGGTCGAACTCGTCGAACTCAGCCCCCAGTACGACAACTCGGGCCAGATCACCACGCTGCTGGCCCACCGCACCCTGCACCACGCGCTGACCGGGATGGCCATGCGACGGCTGGGGCTGACCCAGCGCGACTGGCTCCACCCCGACGCCCTCGACCATGGCCTCGCCGACCGTCCCGGAGACCGCTCATGACCGGCACCCACGCCAGCCCCGACCACGCCGACCAGCACGCGCACGACCACGACCACGGGCACCACCACGCGCGGTGGCCCGAGGGGTTCTGGTCGCAGCCACCGCGGCTGGGCGAGGGCCTCGAAGGACACCAGGCCGTCGACGACTACAACACGGACCGCAAGCCCGGGCCCATCCACGTCAACCGGCGCTACGAGGGCGGCTACTCGGGCATCCAGACCTTCGCCAAGCTGCCCGTCTGCCTGACCCCCGAGGATCTGGCGGCCGGCGAGATCGACGTCGCGGTGTGCGGCGTGCCGTGGGACTCCACCACCAGCGGCCGCAGCGGCACCAACCACGGCCCGATGGTGATCCGTTCGGCGGACCACCAGGCCGGTCACGGCCGCCCGCAGCTGAGCCTGGACACCGGCGTGGACGCGTTCGAGGTGCTCAACTGCTGCGACTACGGCGACGCGCCGATCAGCGTCGGGAACACCCCCGTCACCTTCGAGGGCATCCGCAAGTTCGTCGGCACCATCGTCGACGCCGGCGCGATCCCCCTCATCCTCGGCGGCGACCACGCGATCACCTGGCCCTGTGCGACGGCGGTCGCCGACCACTGGGGGTACGGCAAGGTCGGCATCGTCCACTTCGACGCGCACGCCGACACCGGCGCCGACGCCCCGCAGAGCCTGGCCAGCCACGCCACCCCGATGCGCAAGCTCATCGAGTCGGGGGCGGTGCCCGGCTCGAACTTCGTCCAGGTCGGTCTGCGGGGCTACTGGCCCGACCCGGAGACGCTCGACTGGATGAAGGAGCAGCGCATGCGCACGCACTTCATGGCCGAGATCGAGCGCTTCGGCTTCGACCACGTCCTGCAGCGCGCCGTCGAGGAGGCCCTCGACCAGGCCGACCACCTCTATCTGTCGCTGGACATCGACGTCGCGGACCCCGCCTACGCCCCGGGCACCGGCACCCCGGAACCCGGCGGGCTGACCAGCAACGAGATCCTGCGGGCGGTCCGCCGGCTCTCCGCCGAGGTCGGCATCGTCGGCATGGACATCGTCGAGGTCTCGCCGCCCTTCGACGACAAGAGCGAGATCACCTGCCTGCTGGCCAACCGCGCCGCCCGCGAAGCGCTGACCGGGACCGCGATGCGCCGCCTGGGCATGACCGGCGCCGGGCACCCGGCACCCGCCGCCCCGACCACGGAAAGGTGACCGCGTGCGTCCCCAGCACCCTCTCGACCCGCTGACCGCCGAGGAGATCACCCGGGCCGGCGAGATCGTCCGCGCCCACCCCGTGTTCGGCGACCGGACGCACTTCTCGTCCATCACGCTGGCCGAGCCGGGCAAACCGGCGCTCGCAGCGTACGCGCGCGGCGCCGCCGTCCCCGACCGGCAGGCCCACATCGTGCTCTACGACCGTGAGCAGCGGATGGTCCGCGAGGCGCGGGTGTCGCTGACCGGCGGCAGCGTGCTCTCCACGGTGGACCGGCCCGGGCAGCGTCCCCGGATGCAGGACGCCGACTTCGAGGAGGTCGTCGCCGCCATCAAGAAGGACCCCGCGTGGCGGGCCGCGATGCGCCGCCGCGGCCTGACCGACCCCTCCGTGATCGAGGTCCACCCCTGGCCGCCGGGCTACCGCGACGAGCGCGACGACCCCGCACACCGCCGGGTGACCAAGGCGCTGACGTTCGTCCGCCCCGACCGGGAGGACAACCCGTTCGCCCGCCCGGTGGAAGGGGTGGTCGTCACCGCCGACCTCGACACCGCGGAGGTCCTGCGGGTCGAGGACGTCGCCCGGGTGCCGGTCGGCGAGGACGGCGGGCGCCACGGCCCGCGCCTGGCCACCCGCGCAGGCGTACGCCGGCTGGACATCACCCAGCCCGACGGCCCCAGCTTCACCCTGGAGGGCCATCTGCTGCGGTGGCAGAACTGGTCGATGCGGGTCGGCTTCAACGACCGCGAGGGACTGGTGCTCCACCGGATCGGCTACGAGGACGGGGGCCGCCTGCGGTCGGTCATCCACCGCGCCTCGCTCTCGGAGATGTGGGTCCCCTACGGCGACCCCGCGCCCCTGCACCGCAACAAGGCGGTGTTCGACGAGGGCGAGGCGGGGCTGGGCAAACTCGCCAACTCGCTGGTGCTGGGGTGCGACTGCCTCGGCGAGATCCGCTATCTCGACGGCGTGTGCGCCGACTGGGACGGCACACCCTCCGTCATCGAGAACGCGATCTGCATCCACGAGGAGGACACCGGCATCGCCTGGAAGCACACCGGGCCCAGCGAGGACTCCGGGGAGCCCACCACCGACGTCCGCCGCGGCCGGCGCCTGGTCGTCTCCTCGTTCTCCACCCTGGAGAACTACGACTACGGGTTCTTCTGGTACTTCCACACCGACGGCAGCGTGGAGTTCGAGGTCAAGCTCACCGGCATCATCTCCACCGGCGGCGTGCCCGCCGGCGAGGTCCCCGCCTCGGGCGTCGTCGTCGCGCCCGGCGTCTACGGGCCGCACCACCAGCACGCGTTCAACGTCCGGCTCGACATGGCCGTGGACGGGGAGCGCAACTCCGTCGTCGAGTGCGACTCCCGGCCCGCCCCGCTCGGCCCGGACAACCCGCTCGGCAACGCCTGGACCGTGCACACCACGTACCTGGAGCGCGAACAGGAGGCCCAGCGCGTCGCCGACGCCTCGGTCGCGCGCACCTGGACGATCCAGAACGAGAGCGTACGCAACGCCCATGGCGAACCGGTGGGCTACCAACTGGTCCCGCAGAACGGCGTGCTGCCCCTGCTCCACCCCGACAGCCCCGTGCTCGGCCGGGCCCGGTTCGCGACCAGGCACCTGTGGGTGACGCCCTACCGGGAGGGGGAACTCTTCGCCGCCGGGGACTACCCCTACCAGAGCCCGCCGGGCGAGGGGCTGCCCCGCTACACCGCGGGCGACAAGAACGTCCGCGACACCGACATCGTCGTCTGGCACACCTTCATCGCCCACCATGTCGTCCGCCCCGAGGACTGGCCCGTCATGCCGGTGACCACCGCCTCGGTGCACCTGCGGCCGGTCGGCTTCTTCGACCGGAACCCGTCGCTCGACCTGCCGCTGCCCCGCGACACCACGAGCAGCGGCTGCCACCCCGCCCCGGGCGCCGCCACCGGCGCCGACGCGGCCTGCCACCCGTGAACCGGTCCGTGACCTGGCGGCTGCTGATCCTGTCGGTGGGCGCGTTCGTGCTCGCCATCGACGGGTTCGTCCTGCCGGGGCTGCTGCCCGAGGTCGCCGCGGATCTCTCGGTGAGCGTGGCGGCCGCGGGACAGCTGATGACCGCGTTCGGCGTGACCTACGCCGTGAGTTCGCCGGTCATCGCGACGCTCACCGGGCAACTGGACCGCCGGGTCGTCATCGGCACGGGCATGGTGGTGTTCCTGCTCGGCATGGTGCTGCAGGCCGCCGGGCCGAGCTACGGCGTCGTCCTGACCGGGCAGGTCGTCGCCGCGCTCGGCGCGGCCGCCTTCCAGGCCAACGCCTTCGCCGTCGCCGGTGTCCTCGCCCCGCCCGGCCGCAGATCCCGGGCCTTCGCCCTGGTCGCGGCGGGCGCGGGCCTGGCCGCCGTCCTCGGCATGCCCATCGGGCTGCTGATCGGCCAGTTGTGGGGATGGCGCGGCACGCTGTGGACCATCGCCGCGATGGCCGCGATCGCGGCGGTGCTGGCCGGCCTGTTCGTGCCCTCGGTACGACTCCCGGCCACCACGCTGCGCGAACGGCTCGCGGTGCTGGTGAATCCGGCCGTCCTGGCGCTGCTCGTGGTCAGCGCGCTGCTGATCACCCCGCAGTACCTGCTCGGCTCGTACATCTCGGCGGTGGTGGGCATCAGCGCGCCGGGCGACAGCTCGGCCGTCGTGCTCGCCCTGCTGCTGTACGGCGCCGGGGTGTTCGCCGGCACCCGCCTCATCGGCCGGTTCGCCGACCGCTTCGCGGCGGTCGCGGTGATCGTCACCGGTCTCGGCGTCGTCGCGCTGAACGCCGTGCTCCTCGCCGCCGTCCAGCACTGGCTCCTGCCCACCCTGGCCGTCCTGTTCATCCTGGGCATGACGGCCCTGTCGCTGGTCGTCCCGCAGCAGAACCGGGTGTTCGTGGCGGGCGGCGACGTCGCGGTGATCGCCCTGAGCCTGTCCGGGGCGATGAACCACGCCGGTGCCGCGCTGGGCGCCGGCCTCGGCGGCGTCGTCCTCGCCGGGGCCGGCCCGCTCTGGCTCGCCCCCACCGCGGCGGTGCTCGCCCTCGGCGTCATCGCGGTCGTCCTGATCACCGCCCCCGAGTCCGCCGCCCGGCGGGCCCGCGCCCCGCGGGCCCGCGCCGAGGAGGCCGGGACGAGCTGAACCGGCCGGCGCCCGGCGTCAGGTGACGGTCAGCCGCAGCAGGCTCGTCTCCGTCAGCAGCCACAGGTCCTCGCCGTCCGGGGTGGGCAGCACCGCCGTCAGGGGGCCGAGGTCGTCGGTCAGGAACGGCTCGGGCGAGGCGTTCGGCAGCGGGTAGCGCCACAGGGTGCCGGATTCCGTGGTCATCCACAGGGAGCCGGCGATCTGGGTCAGGTCGGTGGGGTTCTCCGTGGCCGGGACCGTGGTGTCGGCCGGGGGGAGCGGGTTCTCGGGGGTGATGGGCAGCACGTCGGTGGTGGCGCCGTTGCCCGGGTCGATCGTCCACAGCTGGCCCATCGGGTCCCAGGCCAGGCCGCGCAGGTCGGTGTGGCCGGTGGAGATGGCGGCGGTGGCCGCGGGGCGGGCGGGGTCGATGCGCAGGATCTCGCCGGCCGGTCCCGTGCTGGTGTACAGCAGGCCGTCCGGGCCGAAGGCCATCAGCCCCGCGCCGCGCGGCAGATCGCGGGCGGCGGCGGATCCGGTGGGGCGCAGGGTGCCCGCGTCGTAGGTGTAGCGGGAGATCCGGTTGCTCTGCGCGCCCTCGTAGGCGATGTACACCGCCTCGTCGGACGCGGCGATGTCCACGATCGTCGGCTCGCCGGTGGTGCTCTCCACCTCCCCGGCCACGGTGAGGTCCCCGGTCGCCGGGTCGAGGTGGTGGACGGTGCCGCCGGTGGCGGGGGTCAGCAGCAGGGTGCCGTCGGGCAGCGCGGCGGCGCGGCGCAGACCGGCCGGGAGGTCCTCGGCGACCGTCTCGGCGATGGCCACCGTGCCGTGCTCGGGAGCGATGACGACCGGGTCGGCCGGGGTGTCCCCGGGCTCCTGCGCGGGCGGCGGGGCGGACGGCGTGCCGTCCGGGCCGGTGGGCTCCTCCCCGGGCGCCGCCCCGGGGGCCGCGCCGAGCTGCGCGGCCCGGTCGGCCGCCGGGCCGCCCGCACAGGCCGTGGTGAGGGCGGCCAGCGCCGCCGCCGCCGCCAGCGCGCGCCGCATCGTGCCTAGACCGCCATGCCGTAGATGATGGTGAACAGCGTGCCGAGTGAACCGATGATGAACACCCCGGTCAGCCCGGCCACGATCAGGCCCTTGCCCTGTTCCGCGCTGAAGGAGTCCCGCATCGCGGTGGAGCCGATCCGCTGCTTGGCCGCTCCCCAGATGGCGATGCCGAGGCAGATGAGGATGGCGAGGGCCATGATGACCTGGATCATCGTCCGGGCCTCGTCCCCCACCGTGGCGAACGGCCCCCAGTCCGGGGCGATACCGCCGATGAGTTCAGTGATGTCCTCTGAGTCGGCCGCAAGGAACATCCGGGTTCACCGCCCAACTGGCTTGAGTACGTGCTGTGCTGTTCGATACGCGTTCCGCTTGCGATTGTGCCACGCCGCACTGTCCGAAGTACGGTCCGCGGCTGTTGTGTTCGGGGGAACGCCGGGCAGACTTGGGGTGATCGAGGGGAGCGGTGGGAGATGCGCAAGGTGGCGCTGGTCGCCGGGCTGGGACTGGGGGGCCTGGCGTTGTTCGTGGCGCTGCTGGTGGTGGGCGTGTACACCGCCGCCGCCGGGATCATCGGGGGTGCCGGCAAGAACGGCGGGAAGCTCGCGAAGAACGCCGTGCCCGCCGCGTACGAGGATCTGGTGCAGGAGTGGGGGAACCTCTGCCCCGAGCTGTCGCCCGCCCTGCTCGCCGCCCAGCTGAACCAGGAGAGCGGCTGGAACCCGGGGGCGCAGAGCCACGCCGCCGCGCAGGGCATAGCGCAGTTCATCCCGAGCACCTGGGCGGTGCACGGGCTGGACGCCAACGGGGACGGGGTCGCCGATGTGTGGGATCCGGAGGACGCCATCCCGTCGGCGGCCAGTTACAACTGCTCGCTGGCCTCCTATGTGCGCGATGTGCCCGGCGACCCGGTGGACAACATGCTCGCCGCCTACAACGCGGGCCCGTACGCGGTGATCCAGTACGGCGGCGTCCCGCCGTACACCGAGACGCAGAACTATGTGCGCATCATCCGGGGCGCCGAGGAGAGCTTCGCCGCGCCGCCGGAGGACGGGCAGCGGCTGGATCCGTCGGAGCTGGCGGCGGGCGCCGTGCACTTCGCGCAGGACCAGCTCGGCACCCCGTATCTGTGGGGCGGCAACGGCACGCCCGAGCACGAGGGGCGGTTCGACTGCTCGGGGCTGAGCCGGGCCGCGTACGAGTCGGTCGGCATCGAGCTGCCCCGGGTCGCCAACGATCAGTGGGCGACCGGGCCGCATCCGGAGCGTGACGAGCTGCTGCCGGGCGATCTGGTGTTCTTCGCCAATGACCTGACCGATTCCCGCAGCATCCACCATGTGGGGATCTATGTGGGCGGGGGGTACATGATCAACGCCCCGTACACTGGCGCCGTGATCCGCTTCGACCCCATCGATTCGGCCGATTATTTCGGCGCGACGCGCCCCACCGCGGGGTAGTAGTCTGGTCGTCGCGCTGCGTCACATCACGGGCGTCTCTCTTCGATAACGCTGTGATGGTCTTTCGGGGACATCGGAACTCCGGGCGCGGCGGATGACGTTTCCTGGACGGGTACGCGGGTGCTCCTCCCCCCACCCCACGACGACATCATGAAGGGGCCGTAACGGCACATGGCTGGACTCGACAACCCCGACATCGATGTCGATCTTCTCTACAAGATCAACGGCTATGCCGAAAGCCTGCCCGGCTGGGTGTCCGACGCCGTGACGTTCCTGGTGGAGTACGGCTTCGCGATCGGCCTGGTGCTGGCGGTGCTGGGCACCTGGTTCCTGGTGCGTTCCCGTCCCGGCTCCGCGCAGGCGGTGGCCGGGGTGTCCTGGGCGCTGGGCGCGGCCGGTGTCTCGTACCTGATCAACCAGCCGATCAGCAGTTTCGTGGCCCGCCCCAGACCGTTCATCGACCATCCGGATCTGCATGTGCTGGTGCAGGGCAAGGAGGGGTGGTCGTTCGTCAGCGATCACTCGGCCGGGGCCATGGCGATCGCCGTGGGGCTGCTGCTGGTGCACCGCAAGATCGGGATCGCCGCGATCGCGCTGGCGATCGTGCAGGGCGTGGGCCGGGTCTTCACCGGGGTGCACTACCCCACGGACGTGCTGGGCGGTTTCGCGCTGGCCACGGCGGTGGCGCTGCTGCTGTCCCCGCTGGCGCTGTACGCGCTGACCCCGCTGGTGCGGGTGCTGGCCGGTACCCGGGTGTTCGGCTGGGTCGCGGCCGGGGAGGACGTCCGGCCGGAGGCGGAGCGGGAGCCGGGTGACCACGTCGACGGCGGTGAGCCGGGCGGCGAGGACGGCGGCGGCCGGCACCGGGCGCGGGCCCGGCGCGGAGTCGGTGCCCAGTCCCCCTCCTGATCGTTTCCCTGTCTCTTCTTCCGCACGGCCCTCTCCGCCGCTGGTCTCAGGCGGGGCGGGCCGTTGCCGTGTGGGCGGCGGCCTCGTCCCGGGCCAGGGGCCGGGAGCGGCGGGCCGGCCCGTACCAGCCGCAGCTGCACCGGGGGGCGATGAAGGGTCCGCGTTCCTGGAGGGTGACGTCGTGCCTCGGGGGGACGTCCGCGCTGGCTTCCTGCACCTCTCCACGGTAACCACCGGGTGTCCGCCCGGCCCGTGACGGGTGGGCGGGGCCCTCGTTAGGCAGGCCATGGTGGGCAGAATCGCCTCGCTGGCCGCCCTGCTGCTCGCGGTGAGCGGGTGCACGGGAACCGGTGCGGCGGCGGAGGAAGACGCCGGGGCGCGGCAGGCGCGGGAGACGGTGCGGCAGCTGCCGGAGGCGCTGGCGGGCGCGGGCAGCTCGCTGGTGGCGACGGCGATGGAGATGACCTCGGGCGGTACCCGGGTGACGGTCAGGGGCGAGGGCGGCTACGACTTCGCGGCGCGCTCGGGTGAACTGAGGGTGACGCTGCCGCTGGAGATGCCGGCCGGGCGGGTGCCGCCGGTGACGGAGGTGTTCACCCCGGGCGCCCTGTACATGAAGAACCGGGGCGCCGGGGTGCCGGCCGACAAGTGGGTGCGGCTGGATGTCACCACGCTGACGGACGGCAATCTGGTGGCGAACGGGGCCACCGAGCCGCTGCTGGCGGCCGAGCTGCTGCGCGGCGTGGTGAGTGTGCGGGAGCTGCCGGGGACGGAGCTGCGCGGGGAGCGGGTGCGGCACTTCCGCGGGGTGACGGATCTGGTGGTGGCGGCGCGGGAGGCGTCGGGCCCGGCCGGGGAGCAGCTGGCGGCGGCGCTGGCCGGGCCGGCGGACCCGGCGGTGCCGTTCGACGCCTATCTGGGGGAGGACGGGCTGCCGCGCAAGATCCGGCTCCAGTTCAGCCTGGGCAGCGAGACGGGTCCCGAGGGGATCGACGTGGCCTCCACGGTGGAGTTCTCCGGCTTCGGCACACCGGTGCCGGTGACCCTGCCGGGGCCGGAGGACATCTACACGGGGGCGGTCGGCTGATCCGGCGGCGGCCGTCCGGGGCTCAGGTGCGCAGCAGGCGGGCGATGGCGGCGGTGGCCTCCTCGACCTTGGCGTCGATCTCGGGGCCGCCCTCCTGGGCGGCGTGGGCGACGCAGTGCCGCAGGTGTTCCTCCAGCAGCTGGAGCGCGAAGGACTGGAGCGCCTTGGTGGAGGCGGAGACCTGGGTGAGTATGTCGATGCAGTAGACGTCCTCGTCCACCATGCGCTGGAGGCCGCGGATCTGGCCCTCGATGCGGCGCAGCCGTTTGAGGTGGGCGTCCTTGTCCTTGCTGTAGCCGTGCGGGCCGTGGGGGGCCGCCGCGGCCGGAACGGCGGGTGTCGTCTCCTCGGTGGCGGTCATGATCGTCCTTCCCTGCGGCCGTATACCCCCGATGGGTATAGCGTAACGAATGTGCCGTCTGCCTGGCAGTATCGTGCACCGCCCGGGTGACATGTGGCGGCGTCCGGTCCACCGGGCTGCCCTGTGGGGTTCATTTTCTGTTCACTTATGACCTTCAGTCGCTTCATCTGCTCTGCTTACTTTCGGTCTCGGACGTCTCCCGGAAGGAAATGAACGACAGTGAAGCTCGGCGCGGCAGCGGCCCTGGTCACCAGCGCCCTGCTCCTCACTGCCGCCTGCGGTAGCGACGACAATTCGGGGCTGCCCGGTGCGGTGGACTTCTCCGCGGACCACATCGAGTGCGCGCCCTCCGGCTCGCTGCTCGCCTCCGGGTCCAGCGCGCAGGCCAACGCCATGGAGGTCTGGGTGAACACCTACCAGGCCAATTGTGACGACAGCCAGATCAACTACAAGGCGACCGGCTCGGGCGCCGGCATCCAGGAGTTCCTCCAGGGCAGGACCGCCTTCGCCGGCTCCGACTCCCTGCTGGGCGACCAGGAGCTGGCGGACTCCCGCGCGGTGTGCCGGGACGGCGGCCAGGCCATCCACCTGCCGATGGCCGCGGGCCCCATCGCCATCGGCTACCACCTGCCCGGCGTGGACGACCTCGTCCTGGACGCCCCGACGCTGGCCCTGATCTTCGACTCCGGCATCACCCGCTGGAACGATCCGGCCATCGCGGCGCTCAACCCCGGCACCGACCTGCCCGACCTCCCCATCACCCCGTTCCACCGCTCGGACGGCTCGGGCACCACCGACAACCTCACCCAGTACCTGCACGGCTCGGCCCCCGAGCAGTGGCCGTACGAGCCGGGCAAGAACTGGACCGGCAAGGGCGGCCAGGCCGCCGACGGCTCCTCCGGGCTGGTCGGCATGGTGCAGCAGAACCCCGGGGCCATCTCGTACTTCGAACTGTCCTACGCCCACCAGAACGGCATCAGCACCGTCGCCATCGACACCGGCGCCCCCGAGCCGGTCGGGGTCTCCGTGGAGAACGCCTCCAGCGCCATCGCGGCCGGCGAGGTCGTCGGCACCGGGGACGACCTGGCCCTCGAACTCGACTACGCCACCCGCGAGCCCGGCGCCTACCCGATCGTGCTCGTCACCTACGAGATCATCTGCGACAAGGGCAACAACCCGGGCACGCTGGATCTCACCAAGGCCTTCCTCGGCTACGCCGCGGGCGAGGAGGGGCAGGGCGCGCTCGCCGAGATCGACTACGCGCCGATCCCGGACGGGATCATCGACCAGGTGCGCGACCGTGTGGCCGGGATGTCCTGACATGACGCACCCACCCGCCCCGAACGCTGCCGACGCCGTCCGTACCTGCGAGCCGATATGAGCGGAACACCCATGGGAACGCCCGCCACCGCCCCCCGGAAGAACACGGTGCGCCTCGGTGACCGGATCTTCAGCGGCCTCTCCAAGGGCTCCGGCATCGCCCTCCTGGTGATCATGGCGGCCATCGCCGTCTTCCTCACCATCCGCGCCGCGATCGCCATCGCCCACAACGAGGGAAACTTCCTCACCACCTTCCAGTGGGACGCCAACGCCTCACCGCCGGTCTTCGGCATCGCGGTACTGCTGTTCGGCACCGTGGTCTCCTCGGTGATCGCCATGACGCTCGCCGTCCCGGTGGCCATAGGGATCGCGCTGTTCATCTCGCACTACGCGCCGCGCCGCCTGGCCGGGATCATCGGCTACGTGGTGGACCTGCTGGCCGCCGTGCCGAGCATCATCTACGGCCTGTGGGGCGCGCTCTTCCTGGTGCCGCACATGACCGGCCTCTTCGACTGGCTCGACCGGTTCTTCGGCTGGACCGGGATCTTCGCCTACGACGGCACCCCGGCCCGTTCCCTGATGACCGTCGGCATCCTGCTGGCCATCATGATCCTGCCGATCATCACCAGCGTCACCCGGGAGGTCTTCAAGCAGACCCCCAAGGCCCACGAGGAGGCCGCCCTGGCCCTGGGCGCCACCCGCTGGGAGGTCATCCGCATGACGGTGCTGCCCTTCGGCCGCTCCGGGATCATCAGCGCCTCGATGCTGGGCCTGGGCCGCGCGCTCGGCGAGACGATGGCCGTGGCCACCGTCCTGTCGCCCAGCTTCCTCATCAACGCCAGCCTGCTGGAGTCCGGCGGCGGCACCTTCGCCCAGAACATCGCCAGCCAGTTCAAGGAGGCCGGCTCCATGGGCCGCGACGCGCTCATCGCCTCCGGCCTGGTGCTGTTCGTCCTCACCCTGCTGGTCAACGGCGCCGCGCGGCTCATCATCGCGCGCCGCAAGGAGTACTCGGGGTCCCTGTGAGCCAGACACACCGGGCGGCCGTGCCGCAGACGACGACGAGGCCCGCGGGTTGCCACGCGGGCCGGGCAACGAACGCGAGGGGCAACGCATGAGCCAGACCACCGTGACCGAAGAACCGCCGCGGCCCCGGCCCTCGGTGCGGCCCACCACCCTGCGCCGCCCCCGGCTGCCGGGCTGGTCGCGCGGCGCGCTGCTGCTCGGCTCCGCCGCCATCGGCACCGCCACCGGCCTGGTCGCCGGCCTGGAGAGCCGCATGCAGTGGGGCCTGATCGCCGCCCTCGTCTTCGTCGTGGGCGGGTTCGCCCTCACCTCGGCCGTCGAGGGCCGCCGGCAGGCCGTCGACCGGCTGGCCGCCTCCCTGGTGTGGACCAGCTTCCTGGTCGCCGTCATCCCGCTGGCCTCCCTGCTGTGGGAGACCATCGCGCGCGGCATCCCCGGCGTCAGCTGGTACTTCCTGACCCACTCCATGAACGGCGTGCTCAGCTGGCAGGACGGCGGCGGCATCTACCACGCGCTGCTCGGCACCGTCCAGCAGGTGCTGCTCGCCTCCGTCATCGCCATCCCGCTCGGCCTGCTCACGGCCGTCTACCTGGTCGAGTACGGCTCGGGGCGGCTCGCCCGCGCCATCACCTTCTTCGTGGACGTGATGACCGGCATCCCCTCCATCGTGGCGGGCCTGTTCATCCTCTCCATGTGGATCATGATGATGGGCTTCGGCTACTCCGGCTTCGCCGGCGCCCTCGCCCTGTCCATCCTGATGATGCCGATCGTCGTCCGCTCGACGGAGGAGATGCTCAAGCTCGTCCCCAACGAACTGCGCGAGGCGTCCCTGGCCCTCGGCATCCCCAAGTGGCGCACCATCCTCAAGGTGGTCCTGCCCACCGCGATCGGCGGCATCACCACCGGCATCATGCTCGCCCTGGCCCGGATCGCCGGCGAGACCGCGCCGATCATCCTGCTGGTCTTCGGCAACAACATGATCAACGGCAACCCCTTCGAGGGCGCCCAGTCCTCGCTGCCGCTGTTCGTGTACGAACAGTGGGCGTTCGGCACCGAGTCCGCCTACGACCGGGCCTGGGCCGCCGCCCTGGTGCTGATCGCCTTCGTCATGATCCTCAATCTGGCCGCCCGGGCCGTCGCCCGCTGGAAGGCCCCGAAGTCCGGCCGCTGACGGCCACCATGCAAGGAGGCACACCCCCATGGCCAAGCGCATCGACGTCACCGGCCTGACCGCGTACTACGGCACCCACAAGGCGATCGACGACATCTCCATGCACGTCGAGCCGATGTCGGTGACCGCGTTCATCGGCCCCTCCGGCTGCGGCAAGTCCACCTTCCTGCGCACCCTCAACCGGATGCACGAGGTCACCCCCGGCGGCCGGGTCGAGGGCAAGGTGCTGCTCGACGACGAGGACCTGTACGGGCCGGGCGTCGACCCGGTGTCGGTGCGCCGCACCGTCGGCATGGTCTTCCAGCGGCCCAACCCGTTCCCCACCATGTCCATCTACGACAACGTCGCGGCCGGGCTGCGGCTGAACGGCTCGTACCGCAAGTCCGAGCTGGACGACATCGTGGAGAAGAACCTGCGCGGCGCCAACCTGTGGAACGAGGTCAAGGACCGGCTGCACAAGCCCGGCTCCGGCCTCTCCGGCGGCCAGCAGCAGCGGCTGTGCATCGCCCGCGCCACGGCCGTCGAACCCGAGGTGCTGCTGATGGACGAGCCCTGCTCGGCACTCGACCCGATCTCCACCCTGGCCATCGAGGACCTGATCGGGCAGCTGAAGTCGACCTTCACCATCGTGATCGTCACCCACAACATGCAGCAGGCGGCCCGGGTCTCGGACCGCACCGCGTTCTTCAACCTGGCGGCGGTCGGCCAGCCCGGCAAGCTGATCGAGATCGGCGACACCGACCGGATCTTCTCCAACCCCACCGTGCGCGCCACCGAGGACTACATCTCCGGCCGCTTCGGCTGAGCCGGACCGCCCCGGCGGCCCGCCCGGCTGAGCGGCCCGCCCCCAGCCGGGCGGGCCGCTCAGGTCCTGCCGCGGCTCAGGCGGTGCGGTAGGCGTCGACGACGGTGACGACGGAGACGTTGCCCGCCCCGTCCGTCAGCGTCGCACGCAGCGACACCGAGCCGCCGGCCGCCGGGTTGTCCACTGCGGCCGCGCCGTCCTCGACGGGCGCGGCGGACCAGCTCGCGCCACTGTCGAAGGACACCTCGACGGTGAGCGAGTCCACCCCATTGTCCAGCGCCGCGCCCTGGATCACCAGCGGAACGGCGAAGCCGTCCACCCCGGCCGGGGCGGTGGAATCCAGCGCCAGGGCGGGGGAGAAGCGCACCCCGGAGGCCGGCAGGAGCACGGTCTCCTCCGAGCCGCCCGCCGAGGTGAAGGTGAACGAGGCGGTGACCTCGGTGCTCACCGGGAAGACGGCCGTGTCACGGCCGACGGTGGCCACCAGCTCGTACGCGGCCTCGTCGGCCGGCAGTTCGAAGGACGCGTACTCCAGCAGGTCCTCGAAGACGGCGAACTCCTCGCCGTTCCGGTACAGGACGGTGCGGGCGTTGTCCTCGTCGTACGGCGAGTCGGCGGCGTGACCGGCGCCGTCCGCGAAGGGCATGAGCGCGCCGTACAGGGTGTCGCCCTCGCGGACCAGGCCGCCGTTCACGCCGTCGAGGACCGGACCGAACACCCCGACGTTGAAGGTGCGCTCCACGCTCTCGCCGGGCTCGTACCCGCGCGGCTCACTCGAGAAGTAGCTGTCCGACGTGGTGGCCCACAGGTCCTGGCTCCAGTCGCTGTCCGTCGTCTCGACGAACACCCGGGTGGTGCGGGGCAGTTCCTTGTCCGTACCGGAGGCGAAGCCCAGTACGGCGGCCCGGGTGAACAGCACACCGGTGTCACCGGGGACGGGAGAGCCCTGGTGGGTGACGATCTCCGCCAGGTCCTCGGGCTTGATCCGCCGCTCCAGGCCGGTGAAGAAGCCCTCGTCGTGGAGGTACGCGCCCTGGTACTGGATGTCGTCCCGCTCCCAGGTGGTGCCGGCGAACCCGGAGAGCAGGGTGCCCTCGGCGGGGTCGCCCAGCTGCGCGGTGCCGAAGCCCTCCGGCAGACCGGCGGCGGACCAGGCGCTGTCGAGACCGAAGCCGTCGCCCTCCAGCGTGAAACCGGCCAGGAGTTCGGACTGCTGCGCGGCGTCGTCCGGGGAGGCGTACACCACCTCGGCGGCGTCACGGGCGTCGGCGGTGACCGTGACGTCCTCGGTCACCGTCAGACCGGGGACCACCAGCCAGTCGACGCTGTTGGTGTTCTCCTGTCCGGCGTCCAGGCCGAGCACCGAGACGGCGAGCGCGTACTCACCCTCCGGGACCCGGGTGGTGCCGTACACGTCCAGCCACTCGCCGGTGGTCAGGTCGTACAGGTCGCCGAAGTAGAACTCGGCGACCTCGCCGTCGCGGCCGGTGACGTCCAGGGTGATGTCGAACTTCTCCGCCTCGCGCTCGACGGCCCCGGCGGTGCGCACGGTCTGCCCGTCGTCACCGGTGGCGGTCAGGTACACGCTGTGGATGCCGTACTGCTCGCCGCGCGCGGTGTGGGCGGTGACCTCGACGGTGGCGGTGCCGCCCGCGGGCACGGTCAGCTGCTCGGCGGCGAGGGTGTAGAAGTCCTCGGGGGCCGGGGCGCCGTCGGGGCCGAGGGTGTCGAGGGCGAGGTCGAGGGTGACGTCGGTGTCGCCGAGGTTGCGGTAGGTCAGCTCGCGGGTCACCGGGTCGGCGTCCTCGTGCGGGAAGGGCACGACGCCGAAGCTGAGCGAGGTGGTCTCGGCGATGACGGTGGTCTCCAGCGCGGCCGGTACGTCGATGCGTCCGGAGCCCTGCTGAGTGGCGGCGAGCCCCTCGCCGCCGACGGTGGAGCCGGTGAGGGCGGCCTTGATCTGCTCGCCGGTCCAGTCGGGGTGCCGCTGCTTGAGCAGGGCGGCGGCCCCGGAGGCGTGCGGGGTGGCCATGGAGGTGCCGGAGATCGAGACGTAGCCGTCGGCGACCGGGTCGCCGTACTCCCAGATCGCGGCGTCGGGGGCACCGGCGGCGGCGATGTCCACGCCGGGGGCGGTGACATCGGGCTTGAGGGCGCCGTCGCGGGTGCGCGGGCCGACCGAGGAGAAGTCGGCGAGCTGGTCGGACTTGTCGACGGCGCCGATGGTGAGCGCGGCGTCCGCCGTACCGGGGGTGCCGATGCTGCCGGGGAACGGCCCGGAGTTGCCGGCCGCGATGACGAACAGCGCGTCCGAGGTCGCCGACAGCTGGTTGACGGCCTCCTCCATCGGGTCGATCTCCGGGCCGGCCGAGCCGCCCAGGCTCATGGAGACGATGTCGGCGCCCTGCTCGACCGCCCAGGTCATCCCGTCGATGATGTCCGACTCCCAGCCGTAGCCGTCGTCGTCCAGCACCTTGGCGCTGATGATCTCCGCGCCGGGGGCGACCCCGGTGTAGGCCCCGCCGGAGTGCGCGCCCGTTCCGGCGACGGTGGAGGCGACGTGGGTGCCGTGGCCGTCGCGGTCCACGGCGTCGGCCGCGTCGGAGAAGTTCTCGGCGGCGGTGACCTTGCCGTCCGCGAGGTCGGGGTGGGCGTCGCTGACGCCGGTGTCGACGACGGCGACCGTCACGCCCTCGCCGTCGTAGCCCGCTTCCCACGCCTCGGGCGCGCCGATCTGCGGCACCGACTCGGCGAGCGTCGTGTGCGCCACGCCGTCCAGCGCGATCGCGGTGATGCCGGGCGCGGCGGCCAGGGCGAAGGCGTCGTCGCCACCCGCGCTCCGGGTGAGCGCGGCCCAGACCCCGGTGGTCTCCTCGGCGGTGACGGTGAGCGCCTCGCCGTTGATGGCCGTCAGGGGCGTGCTGTCCTCCGCGCCCTCCGGCGCGGCCTCGGCCAGCAGGGCGGCGGCGCTGTCCTGGGAGCGTGCCGCGCCGCCGTAGGTGACGATCAGCGGCAGCCCGCCGGCCCGCTGGTAGCGGTCGGTCGCGAGCTGGGTGACGTTGAACAGCCGCTGGTCCAGGCTGCCGGCCCGGATCAGGGCCCGGGCGTCCTGCGGGATGACGTAGGAGTCGCCGTCGATGGTGAGGTGCTGGACGGGTATGGACGCGCGGCCCTCGGCCCGTATCAGCCCGGTGACCCGGCCGTCCTGGCCGACGACCACCTGGTCGCCGGTGATGAGGGTGACGCGTACCCCCGGGCTCTCGGAGGTGATGGAGTCGATGCCCCCCTGGGGTCCGTCCGGGGCGGCCACGGCCGGTACGGCCGCGCCCGCGGCCATCGCGACCGCGATGGCGCCGGCGGCGAGGGATCGATGGAATGTCTTCCGCAACTGTGCCCCCACATGTCGGTGGTGTACCGATGGCGGGAGGCGTCAGCAGCCCCCCGCGCCGCCCAGATCATGTCCAGGCCGGTCGGGGCACGCGATCGCGATCGACGGAGAAAGTGTGTGGAGGCTGCGGATATTTCTCGTGGTTGCCTGATTACTGGCCGTGTTGGCGGCGATTTTCGGCCGACGCCGGCCGACGCTGGGCGACGCCCGGCCGGGCTCAGCCGGTGAAGAGATGGATCCCCCAGAAGGTGACCGCCGCCACCCCGCCCGCCGCCGGCATCGTGATGAACCACCCCGCCACGATCGACTTGGCCACCCCCCAGCGCACCGCGCTGACCCGCTTGGTGGCACCCGCGCCCATGATCGCCGAGGTGATCACATGGGTGGTGGAGATCGGGGCGTTGAAGATGTAGGAGGCCGAGTACAGCACCGAGGCCGCCGTGGTCTCGGCGGCGAAGCCGCGGGGCGGGTCCAGTTCGATGATCCGGCGCCCCAGCGTCCGCATGATGCGCCAGCCGCCCGCGTACGTCCCCAGGGAGAGCATCCCGGCACAGGCGATCTTGACCCAGACCGGGATCGCGCCGCCCTCCGGCTCCACGTCCGCGATCACCAGCGCCATGAAGACCACGCCCATGGTCTTCTGCGCGTCCTGGAGGCCGTGGCCGAGCGCCATGCCGGCGGCGGAGACCGTCTGCGCTATCCGGAAGCCGCGCTGCGCCCGGTGCGGGTTGGCGCGCCGGAAGGCCCACAGGATGCCGACCATCACCAGATAGCCCAGCACCAGGCCGATGAGCGGCGAGACGAACATGGGGATGACGATCTTGGTGAGCACCCCGTTCCAGTGCACCGTGCTCGCCCCGGCGAGCGCGGCGCCGACCAGGCCGCCGAACAGGGCGTGCGAGGAGGACGAGGGCAGCCCGAAGTACCAGGAGATCATGTTCCAGGTGATCGCCCCGAGCAGCCCGGCGAACAGGATGATCATCCCCTGTTTGCCGGTGGGGGTGTCGATCAGCCCCTCGCTGACGGTCTTGGCCACGCCGCTGCCGAGGAAGGCCCCGGCCAGGTTCATCACCGCGGCCATGGCCAGGGCGACGCGCGGGGTCAGCGCCCGGGTGGAGATGGAGGTGGCGATCGCGTTCGCCGAGTCGTGGAAACCGTTGGTGTAGGTGAAGAAGAGGGCCGCGCCGATGACGACGAGGAGGGCGAACGTGTCCACGTGGGTCAGGACTCCTTGACCACGATGGTCTCCACCGTGTTGGCGACCGCCTCGAAGGCGTCCGCCGCTTCCTCAAGGACGTCCACGACCTGCTTGAGCTTCATGACCTCTATGGCCTCGTAGCTGCCGTTGAAGAGGTGGGCGAGCAGTTTGCGGTGGATCTGGTCGGCCTGGTTCTCCAGCCGGTTGACCTCGATCCAGTACTCGTTGAGGTGCTCCATGGTGCGCAGGTGGGGCATCGCCTCGGCGGTCAGCTCGGCGGCCCGGTTCAGGACCTCGATCTGCTGGGCGATGCCCTTGGGCAGCTCGTCCAGCTCGTAGAGGACGACGAGGTCGACGGCCTCCTCCATGAAGTCCATGATGTCGTCGAGCCGGGAGGCCAGCCGGTAGATGTCCTCACGGTCGAACGGGGTGATGAACGAGGAGTTCAGCTGGTGGAAGATCGCGTGCGTCGCGTCGTCCCCGGCGTGCTCCGCCGCCCGCATCCGGTCGGCGATTTCTCCGCGCGTGGCGGGCTCCGCCCCCAGTAGCTCCATCAGCAGCCTGGAGCCACTGAGGACGTTGTCGGCCGAGATGGCGAACAAGTCGTAAAAGCTCGTCTCCCGGGGCGTCAGGCGAAATCGCACTGGAGTTCCTCTGGGGTTCATCAACGGGTGTACCCGATGATGCTAAGGGCTGATTCCAGCCACGGCTAACCATCCGGCAGCAGTTGTTACCTTTGCGCTGCGGATCAGCGGTTGCCGTTGTACGGCCCGTAGGGGCCGTCGCTGCTGCTCCAGCCGCCGCCCCGGCCACCGCGCCCGCCGACACCGGTGATGGCGGGCTTCACGTCCACGATGTAGACGATGGCGGCCACGGTGCCGGCCAGCACCAGCAGCATCATCGGGATGATCAGCTGGGCCGCGACCGACACGCCCAGGATGACCAGCCAGAACGGCTTGGTCTGCTTGTCCGCGGCCCGGTAGGCGTCCTCGCGCTGGAGGGCGGCGTGCACGAGGGCGTACACGCTCAGGATCAGCAATCCGAGCGTGATGAGCCCCCACAGGGAGTAGAACCCGTTCAACAGCATGCTGTCCACCACCATGGTCCGCGCAGTCCGTCCGAGTCCACGCTACCGGGCGCGGGGCCGGGCGCGTAGTGCTGAAAGGTGCCGAAAGTCACCTCAGACCCGCGGCGAGGCGTCCTCGCCGGTGTCCTTCGCGGTCTCACCCTTGGTCAGGCGGCCGTTCTCCGGCTCGGCGCGCTCCACGATCACCTCGGGGGTGTCCGCCTCGCGCTCCTTGGCCTCCTCGGCCTCCCGGGCGGCCCGCTCGGCGCGCCAGGTCTCCACCGCGCCCTTGCCGCGCTCGCTCAGCTCGTCGTAGGTCTCCCTGGCCTTGGCGGCGTACACCCGGAAGGTGCTCTGCGCCTGCTCGCGCAGCTCGGGGGCGTGGCTGCGCAGCTCGCGCAGCTTCTCGGCGGCCAGGTCCGCGGTCCCCGCCGCGGCGTAGGTCGCGGTGGTGACCGTCTTGCGGATCTCGTCGGTGATGGTCATGGTGACTCCTTCTCCTGTCGGCTCCGGTCGTTGCGGAACGAGGTGTAGATCTGGAGGAGCGCCTGCTTCTGCTCGTCGGACAGCTCCGGGTCGGCCAGCACGGCCGCCGGTACCCCGCCCCCGCCGGGCTCCTCCCGGACGGCCTCCGCGTCGAGGATCCCGGCCTGCACGTACAGCGTCTCGGCCGAGATCCGCAGCCCCTTGGCGATCTGCTGCAGGATCTCCGCGCTGGGCTTGCGCAGCCCGCGCTCGATCTGGCTCAGATACGGATTGGACACCCCGGCCATGTCCGCGAGCTGCCGCAGCGACAGCTTCGCCTGCCGCCGCTGCTCCCGCAGAAACTCGCCGAGTGAGGCCATGACTCCAGCGTGCAGCATGCTGCTAACTTTTGCAAGCGATGCGCTAGCAGATGTGCGCCACGCCACCCGGAACGCACCCCGGACGGCGCCACCGATCGCCTGCCCCGGCCCACGGCATACGATTCCCGAAGAATCTTGTCGCCGGAAAGGGGCCCCTCGCATGACCGACTTCCGGTCGATCTACCAGCACGGATTCGCCCGGGTCGCCGCCTGCACCGGCCACGCCGCCATCGCCGACCCGCCCGCCAACGCCGCGTCCGTCCTGCGCCAGGCCCGCCGCTGCGCCACCGACGGCGTCGCCGTCGCCGTCTTCCCCGAGCTGGGCCTGTCCGGCTACTCCATCGAGGACCTGCTGCTCCAGGACGCCCTGCTGGACGAGGTCGAGACCGCGCTCGCCACCGTCGTCGCCGGCTCCGCCGACCTGCTGCCCGTCCTCGTCGTCGGCGCCCCGCTGCGCCACCGGCACCGGATCTACAACTGCGCCGTGGTCGTCCACCGCGGCCGGATCCTCGGCATCGCGCCCAAGTCGTACGTGCCGAACTACCGCGAGTTCTACGAGCGCCGGCAGATCGCCCCCGGCGACGACGAGCGCGGCGGCACCCTCACCTTCGGCGGCACCGCCGTCCCCTTCGGCACCGATCTGCTCTTCGCCGCCGACGACGTGCCCGGCCTCGTCCTGCACGCCGAGATCTGCGAGGACATGTGGGTCCCGGTGCCCCCCAGCGCCGAGGCCGCCCTGGCCGGCGCCACCGTCCTCGCCAACCTCTCCGGCAGCCCCATCACCGTCGGCCGCGCCGAGGACCGCCGGCTGCTGTGCCGCTCCGCCTCCGCCCGCTGCCTGGCCGCCTACGTCTACGCCGCCGCCGGCCTCGGCGAGTCCACCACCGATCTGTCCTGGGACGGACAGACCATGATCTACGAGAACGGCGCCCTGCTCGCCGAGAGCGAGCGCTTCCCGCAGGGCGACCAGTACGCGGTGGCCGACGTCGATCTCGACCTGCTGCGCCAGGAACGCCAGCGGATGGGCACCTTCGACGACAACCGGCGCACCCACGCCGCACGCACCGCCGGCTACCGCCGCGTCCCCTTCCGGCTCGGCGCGCCCGGCACCGACCTCGGACTGCGCCGCACCGTGGAACGCTTCCCGTTCGTCCCCGCCGACCCCGACCGCCTCGCCCAGGACTGCTACGAGGCGTACAACATCCAGGTCGCCGGCCTCCAGCGGCGGATGGCCGCCATCGGCGACCCCAGGATCGTCATCGGCGTCTCCGGCGGCCTCGACTCCACCCACGCGCTGATCGTCGCTGCCCGCGCCATGGACCGCGCCGGCCGCCCGCGCAGCGACATCCTCGGCTTCACCCTCCCCGGCTTCGCCACCAGCGAGCACACCAAGGCCAACGCGCACGCCCTCATGCGCGCCCTCGGCATCACCGCCGCCGAACTCGACATCACCCCCACCGCCACCCTGATGCTCCGGGAACTGGGCCACCCGTTCTCGGCCGGCGAGCCGGTGTACGACGTCACCTTCGAGAACGTCCAGGCCGGGCTGCGCACCGACTACCTCTTCCGGCTCGCCAACCAGCGCGGCGGCATTGTGCTCGGCACCGGCGACCTGTCCGAACTGGCGCTCGGCTGGTGCACCTACGGCGTCGGCGACCAGATGAGCCACTACAACGTCAACGCCGGGGTGCCCAAGACGCTCATCCAGCACCTCATCCGCTGGGTCATCTCCACCGACCAGTTCGGCGCCGAGACCAACGACACCCTCACCGCGATCCTCGACACCGAGATCAGCCCCGAACTCGTCCCCGGCGAGGAACTCCAGTCCACCGAGTCGAAGATCGGCCCGTACGCGCTGCACGACTTCACGCTGTTCCACATCCTGCGGTACGGCTTCCGCCCCTCGAAGATCGCCTTCCTCGCCTGGCACGCCTGGCACGACCGGGAGCGCGGCACCTGGCCGCCGATGTTCCCCGAGGCCGACCGCGTCGCCTACGACCTGCCCGAGATCCGCCACTGGCTGGAGACCTTCGCCCGCCGCTTCTTCGGCTTCGCCCAGTTCAAGCGCTCCGCGCTGCCCAACGGCCCCAAGGTGCTGGCCGGCGGCGCCCTCTCCCCGCGCGGCGACTGGCGCGCCCCCTCCGACAGCACGGCGGACGCCTGGCTGCGCGACCTCGCCCGCTGGAAGGACGCCGACTAAGCCCCGGCCCGGCCCCGCTTGACCCTCACACCGTGTCAGGCGATGCCCTGGGAAGCACCATGTTCAGTATCGGAGACTTCTCCCGCTACGGCGGGGTGTCGGTGCGCATGCTGCGCCACTACGACGCCCTCGGCCTGCTCGTGCCCGCCCGCACCGACGCGTACAGCGGCTACCGCTGGTACGAGGCCGGTCAGCTGGTCCGGCTCCACCGCATCGTCGCGCTCAAAGGGCTCGGCTTCTCGCTCCAGCAAGTCGGGGAGATCCTCGACGAACGGGTGAGCGGCGCCGAACTGCGCGGCATGCTGCGGCTGCGCAGCGCCGAGCTGGCGGCGGCCCTGGAGGCCGACACGCTGCGGCTGGCCGGCGTGGAGGCGAGGCTCCGCATCATCGAGAGCGAGGGACGCATGCCCACCCACGATGTCGTCGTCAAGAAGATCCCGGGTCTGCGAGTGGCCGAGCTGACCGCTGTGGCGTCCGGCGCCTCCGTGGCGGCGATCGGCCAGGTGGCCGGGCCGCTGTTCGACCGGCTCGGCGACCTGATGGCCGAGGCCGGGGTCGAGGCCACCGGCCCCGGGATCGCCCGCTACACCCCGGCCGCGGACGGCGATGGGATCGTCGTGCACGCCGGCTGCCAGGTCGCCGTGGACCCCGGCCACCCCGGTGCCGCCGCCGCGGGCCTGGCCATCACCGACCTGCCACCGGTCGAGACCGCCGCCACGCTCGTCCACCGCGGGCCGATGACCGAACTGCTGCCCAGCCTCCAGACCCTGGCCCACTGGATCGACGCGCACGGCTACCGCTCCGCCGGACTCGCCCGCGAGCTGTACCTGGACTGCCCGCCCGGCGGCGACTGGGTGACCGAACTCCAGGAGCCGGTGACCCGTGCCCCCGGGACCGCCCAGCCGGCCCAGGACCTGCCCGACTAGCCGGCCGCGCCGAACAGCTCCAGCAGCTCCGTCTTGGCGAACATCCGGGCGGTGTCGATGGCCGACGGCTGACCGGCCGCCGGATCGGCGCCCGCCGCCAGCAGCGTGCGGACCACCTCCGTCTCGCCCTTGAACACCGCCCCCGCCAGCGGCGTCTGGCCCCGGTCGTTCGCCCGGCCGGGGTCGGCACCGCGCGCCAGCAGCGCCTCCACCGTGGCCGCGTGCCCGTGGTACGCGGCCAGCATCAGCAGCGTGTCCCCCTTGTCGTTGCTGAGATTCGGCGGCACCCCGGCGTCCACGTACGCGGCGACCGTGGCCGTGTCCCCGTCCCGGGCGAGATCGAAGATCTTCGCCGCGAGCTGGAGCACCTCCGGGTCGTGCGCGGGCTCGTTGCTCTTCGGGGACGTCATGGGCGGTGCCTCCTGGGGACGGAAAGCGGGCGGGCCGGGGGCTCCAGCCTACGTACTCTGGCGGCCATGACCCCGCCGATGTTCCGGATGGACCGGGTGATACTGCTCGCCGGGCTGCCGCTGCTCGTGGACACCGTCCTGTTCGCCGTGCGCCACGCCGAGGAGCCGCCGCCCGTCCTGCTCGTCACCTGGCTGCTGGGCGCCCTGTGCTGGGCGGCCCTGGGCCTGCGGCACCGCGCGCCGCTCGCCGTCGCCCTGTTCACCCTGGTCGCGGCGGGCGTCTACTACCCGCTGTCCTCGGTGGACGGACTGACCCCCGGCGTCGCCTTCGTCCTCGCCCTCTACGCCCTCTCCCGCGCCGGACAGCTGATCGCCGCCGTCACCCTCGCCGTCGCCACCATGCTGGCCATGACCTACGGCGAGTTCGTCGCCTCGAACGCCGGCGAGCGGCACGTGGACAACATGTCGATGGTGCTCTTCGAGGGCTGGTTCCTCGCGGTCATCGCCTTCGGCCACGCCATGCGGGTGCGCCAGGCCTACCAGGAGGAGAGCGAACGCCGCGCCGCCGTCGCCGAGCGGCTGCGCATCTCCCGCGAGATCCACGACGTCCTCGGCCACAGCCTCTCGCTGATCAGCGTGCAGGCCGGTGCCGCCCTGCACCGCAGCGCCAAACGGCCCGGCGAGACGGCCGAACTGACCCGCGCCCTGGAGTCCGTCCGCGACACCAGCAAGGACGCCCTGCGCGAACTGCGCGGCACCCTCGGCATGCTGCGCCGGGGCGACGAGGAGCCGGGGGCCGCCCCCACCGCCCCCGCGCCGGGACTCGCCGATCTCGGCCGGCTCGCGGACCGGGCCCGCGCCACCGGCCTCACCGTCACCGTCCGCACCGACCCCGACCCGCTCCCGGCGGACGCGGTGGGAACCGGCACCGCGCTGGCCGCGTACCGCATCGTCCAGGAGTCGCTGACCAACGTCACCCGGCACGCGGCCGGGGCCACCACCGTGCGCGTCGAGGTGACCCGGGACGCGGACGCGCTGCGGATCCGCGTCGAGGACGACGGAACCGGCGGCGCGCCCCCGGACAGCCGCGCCGCGGAACCCGGCGACGGCACCGGCACCGGCATCGGCGGCATGCGGGAGCGGGCCCGGGCCCTCGGCGGTGAGCTGACCGCCGGTCATACTGACTCCGGCTTCCGGGTGGCCGCCCGGCTGCCGCTGGCACCCCTCCCCGAAGGACAGGCATGATCCGGGTACTCCTCGCCGACGACCAGCGACTGGTCCGGGCCGGTTTCCGCTCCATCCTGGACGACGAGGACGACATCGAGGTCGTGGGCGAGGCCGGCGACGGCCACCAGGCGCTGCGGCTGGCCCGCGACCTGCGGCCCGACGTCGTGCTGATGGACATCCGGATGCCCGACCGCGACGGCCTCGCCGCCACCGGCGACATCGCCGCCGACCCCCGGCTGGCGGAGGTCAGGGTCGTCATCCTCACCACCTTCGACCTGGACGACTACGTCTACGGCGCGCTGCGCGCCGGCGCCTCCGGCTTCCTCCTGAAGGACACCGAACCGGAGGAACTGCTGCACGCGGTACGGGTCTGCGCCCGGGGCGACGCGCTGATCGCCCCCGCCATCACCCGGCGGCTGATCGCCGAGTTCGCCGGCCGCGTCAAGCAGCCCGACCCCGGCCCCCGGCTGAACGCGCTCACCGAACGCGAGCGCGAGGTCCTCGGTCTGGTCGGCGCCGGGCTCAGCAACGACGAGATCGCCCGCCGGCTGGTGCTCAGCCCGTCCACCGCCAAGACCCACGTCTCCCGCATCATGACCAAGCTCGGCGTCCGCGACCGCGCCCAGCTGGTGGTCCTCGCCTACGAGAGCGGCATGATCACCCCGGGCTGGCTCGCCTAGGCCGTCTCTTCCGGATCTCCGCGGGGCCGCGCCGCCGGCTACTGGGGGCACCACCCGGCCGAAGGCCGGGGGAACCCCGCCGCGTTGCCGAGCTGCCCGGAGGACACCACCCTGAGGGCACTCCGGCGCCTTGCGACGCACCGCATCCGGCAACGCGGCCTGATCCACGAAGACCCGAAAGAGACGGCCTGGCGCGCCGGGCACCACCGGGGGAGTACGGACCGCCCCCGGTGCGGTACCCCGGTGGTACGCCGGGTGTACGCCACGGGCCGACGCGCCCGGGGGTGTCCTGCCGCGAGCGTGGGGGCGTGGATCCGCAGACCCTCGATCTCGCCCGGTGGCAGTTCGGCCTCACCGCCGCCGGACACTTCCTGTTCGTCTCCCTGACGCTCGGGCTGGCGCCGCTGCTCGCGGTGCTCCAGACCCGCGCGACGCTGCGCGGCGGCGCCCCGGTGCACACGGCGATGGTCCGCTACTGGGGCCGGCTGTACCTGATCAACTACGGCGTCGGCATCGTCACCGGCCTGGTGATGGAGTTCCAGTTCGGGATGGCCTGGAGCGGTCTCGGCCACGCGGCGGGCGCCGTGTTCGGCGCCTCGCTCGCGGTGGAGACGGTCTTCGCGTTCTTCGTCGAGTCCGTCTTCCTGGGGCTGTGGATCCTCGGCTGGGACCGGTTCAACCGGTGGGTCCACCTGGGGATCCTGTGGGTGGTCACCGGTACCGCCTACCTGTCGGCGTACTGGATCCTGGTCACCAACGGCTTCCTGAACAACCCCGTCGGGTACACCACCGACGGTGACGGCGCGCTGCTGCCGGCCGACCCGGTGGCGCTGCTCACCAACCCCTCCACCCTGCTCGCCTTCGGCCACATCGCGGGCGGCGCCCTGGTGACCGCCGGGCTGTTCCTGGCCGGGGTCAGCGCCTACCACCTCTCCCGGCGCACCGGGCACCACGAGCTGTTCCGCCGCTCCCTGCGCCTGGGGGTCTTCACCGCGCTGCCCGCGCTGCTCGTCACCGTGGTCTTCGGCGGGGTGCAGCTGGCCTCGCTCACCACGCTCCAGCCGATGAAGTCGGCGGTCTTCCGGCAGGACGCCGCCGAGACGGCCCGGCTCCAGGCCGAGCTGACGGAACGTTTCGGCCCCGGTGACTACCTGCCCCACGAGGCGCTCACCCGGGGCGCGGGCACGGTCATGATGCTGATGTTCGCCCTGCTGATGTACGGGCTGCTGGCCTCGGCGATCCTCGCCTGCTCCCACCGCGCGGTGCACCGGTTCCGGCTGTGGCACGGGGTGCTGATGGCGATGGTGCCGCTGCCGTACGTGGCGATGACCGCCGGCTGGGTCTTCCGGGAGGCCGGCCGCCAGCCGTGGGTGGTGTACGAGGTGCTGCGCACCGAGGACGCCGTCTCCGATCTCTCCGCCGGGGCGATGGCGCTGTCGCTGGCCGTCTTCGGCACCCTCTTCGCCGTCCTGATCGCGGTGAACACGGTGCTGCTGCTGCGCACCGCCCGGCGCGGCCCCACCGCCCCGCTCACCGGGCCGGTGCCCCCCCCCCCCCCCCCCCGTACCCCCCCGCCGCCCCCCGGCCCCGCCCCCCCCCCCCCCCCCCGCTCGTACCGCCCGGCCCGCCCCGCTCACCCGCCCCGCCCGCCGCGCCGCTCGCCGGCCCCGCCGACCGCTGAGAAGGACGCCCCCCCATGGAAACGCTCGCCATCGGCCTGCTGGGTTTCTTCACCGCCGGGTACTTCGCGCTCGCCGGGGCCGACCTCGGCCTCGGCATGCTGCTGCCGCTGCTGGGCCGCGACCGCGCCGACCGGGACCGGATCGCCGCCGCCCTCGCCCCGTACTTCCTGGGCAGCGAGGTGTGGCTGGTGGCCGCCGCCGGGGTGTTCATCGGCTGCTTCCCCGCACTGGAAGGGGAGTTGTTCACCGAGCTTCTGCCGGTCCTCGTGCTGCTGCTCTCCGGCTGGATGGTGCGGGACGCCGGGCTGTGGTGGCGGGTGCACGGCGGCCGGGTCCCGGACGTCATGATCTGCGCCGGCAGCTGGACGGTGGTGGCCGCCTGGGGCTGGGCGCTGGCCGGACTGCTCGGCGGCGCGGGCGGCGCGGCGCTCGCCACGGTCGCCGGGGTGGCGCTGCTGTTCGCCGCGCACGGCCTGGGCTACGGCGCGCTGCGGCTGACCGGCGAGCCGTACCGGCGGGCGCGGCAGCTGGCGGGCGGCCGGGGGCGCGGCCCGGCCTTCGCGCTGACCGGGGCCGTGCTGGCGGCGCTGCCGCTGCTGGCGGGCGCCGGGCTGCCGCTGCGGGAGCACGCCGCCGCGGGCCCGGCGCTGGGGCTGCTGGTCCCGGCGCTGACCGCGTTCGTCCCGGTGCTGCTCGCCGCCCAGCTGTGGCTGTGGCGCGCGGCGGCCCGTACCGGGCGGCGCGAGGGTGCCGGGCGCACCACCGCCTTCTTCTTCTGACGCCCCATCGGCTCTCTTCCGTTCCACCGACCGAGAAAGTGGAGATGTCATGACCGTTTTCGAACGGCTGGCCGGGTTCTCGCACCGGCACCGCTGGACGGCCCTCATCGTGTGGGTCCTCGTCCTGGCCGCCCTGTGGGCGGGCGCCTCGGCTGCCGGGGACCGCTACCGCCAGGACCACTCCCTGCCGGGCAGCGAGTCGCAGCGGGCGCTGGAACTGCTCACCGAGCACGGCTCGGACCAGGCGGGCGACAGTCTGGAGATCGTCCTGCACGACACCGGCGGTCTGGAGCGCACGGCCGTGCGCGAGCGGGTGGAGGCGATGCTCGCGGAGGTCGCCGGACTGCCGGGGGTGGCGCAGGTGCGCTCCCCGTACCAGGACGGGGCGGCCGCGCTCTCCGCGGACGGCACCGTCGGCTACGCCACGGTGGTGCTGGACGCGCGGTCCGAGCAGCTGGCCGTGGCGGACACCCGGCGCCTGTACGACACGGCGAGCGCGGCGGCCGGTGACGGGCTGCGGGTGGAGCTGGGCGGGGACGCGGCGCGGGCGCTGGCCGGGAGCGACGGGGGTGGCGCGGAGGGGGCCGGGATCATGGCCGCGCTGGTCATCCTGGTCTTCATGTTCGGCACGGTGATCGCCGCCGGGCTGCCGGTCATCACGGCGGTCTTCGCGGTGGGCAGCACCCTGGCCGTGATCGTGCTGGCCTCGCACTGGTTCACCATCGCCGACTACACCCCGTACGTGATGATGCTGGTCGGCCTGGGCGTGGGCATCGACTACGCGCTGCTGGTCTTCGCCCGGTTCCGTTCCGAGCTGGTGGCGGGTGCCGGGCCGGAGGAGGCGAGCCGCCGGGCGCTGGACGCGGCCGGGCGGACCGTCTTCTTCGCCGGCTGCACCGTGATCCTGGCGCTGCTGGGTCTGGTGGCGCTGGGTCTCGGCTCGCTCCAGGGCATGGCGCTGGGCGTGGCGCTGACGGTGCTGGTCACCATGCTGGCCTCGCTCACCCTGCTGCCGGCGCTGCTGGCGGTCTTCGGGGCCCGGTTCGCCCGCCAGTTCCCGGCCCGGGCGGCGCGGCGCGCGGCCCGGGGCAGGGCGGCCACCGGCGCGGGCTGGCGCCGCTGGGGGGCGGCCGTGCAGCGGCGGCCGGTGGCGGTGCTGCTGGTCTCGGTGGCGGCACTGGGGGCGCTGGCGGTGCCCGCGGCCCAGCTGCGGCTCGGCTTCGCCGACGCGGGCAACGATCCGGCCGGGTCCACCAGCCGGGCGGCGTACGACCTGATGTCGCGGGGGTTCGGTCCCGGCTTCAACGGGCCGCTGGTGGTGGTGGCGGAGGAGCCGGGCGGTACGGCGGTGGCGGCCGCCGGGGAGGCGGCCGGGGTGCTCGCCGGGACGCCGGGGGTGGCCGCCACCACCCCGCCGGTCCCGGCCGCCGACGGCACGGTGGCCACGGTGATCGTCTTCCCGGCCTCCGCGCCGCAGGACGAGGCGACCTCCGAGCTGGTGACGGCGCTGCGGACCGAGGTGCTGCCCGGGCTCGCCGAGCGGACCGGCGCCGGATATCTCGTCGGCGGCGCGACGGCCGCCGTCGAGGACTTCTCGGCCACGGTCGCCGGGCGGATGCCGCTGTTCGTGGCGATCGTGGTCGGTCTCTCGGTGCTGCTGCTGATGGTGGTCTTCCGCTCCCTCCTCATCCCGCTCAAAGCGGCGCTGCTGAATCTGCTCTCCATCGGGGCCGCGCTGGGCACGGTCACCCTGGTCTTCCAGCACGGCCTGCTGGGCTTCGAGCCGGGCCCGATCGAGGCGTTCATCCCGGTGCTGATCTTCGCCATCGTCTTCGGGCTGTCGATGGACTACGAGATCTTCCTCATCTCCCGCATCCACGAGGAGTGGACGCGTAGCGGGGACCACCGGCTGGCGGTCCGGGAGGGGCTGGCGCACACCGGGTCGGTGATCACGGCGGCGGGCGCCATCATGATCGTGGTGTTCTCCGCGTTCATGCTGAGCGCGGACCGGATGCTCCAGCAGTTCGGGTTCGGGATGGCGGTGGCCATCCTCCTGGACGCGGTGGTCATCAGGTGCCTGATCGTCCCGGCGGCTATGCGCCTGATGGGACGCCGCGCGTGGTGGCTCCCGGCCCCGCTGGCCCGGCTGCTGCCTGCGGTGGAGCTGGAGAAGCCCCGGCACCGGCCGGCACCTCCGCACCCGGGTGTCTGACCCGCGCCGCGTACCCGGCGTAGGCGGCCTCCACAGCGCTGGGGCTGGGCACGCGGCCCAGCCCCAGCGGTTTGGCCGCCCGTCTCAGCACGGTGCTGATCGTGCCGGCGGTGCGTTCGAGCTGTTCCGGCAGATCGGCGGCGGAGGTGGAGCGGACTATCTGCGCTTGTCGTACGACATCGGTGAACACGGACTGGACGCGCTTGTACGCCAGATAGCGGGGCAAATCCCTGGCCACCCCGGCCGAGGCGCCCGGCAGCGCGGCCTCGACGGCCTGCGACCAGCGGTGGGTGAGCCCGCGCTGCCAGCCGGCCGGATAGCCCATCAGGTGCAGATGCGTGGCGAGATCGTAGACGGGGTCACCGAGCAGGGCCAGTTCCCAGTCGATGGTCCACAACTCGCCGTCGGATGCGGCGATGATGAGGTTGTCCCGGTGCAGATCGCCGTGCAGCAGGCAGAACGGCCGGTCCGTGAGCTGGTCCGCCTCGCGGGCCAGCGCCCCGTACGGGCCGAGCACCGCGTCGCCTTCGATGCGCAGCGCCGCGAACAGCCGGTGCAGCTCCGGGCGGTGCACCTCGTACACCCGGGTGCGGGTGAAGCTGATCAGCCGGCGCAGGAAGTCCCCGCTGGTGCGGGGTCTGCGCCCGGCCGGGCAGCGGTGGACCAGTTCGAGCGCGCCCGGCCGGATCGCGGCCAGTTGTCCGAACAGCTCCATCAGCCGCGCCAGATGATGCTCCGGGAGCGGGGTGCCCGGGGGGTGCGGGCGGGAGAGGGTCTCCCCCTCGATGTAGCCGTGGACGCGCAGCCCGTCCTCGCCCACGTGGTGGACGGGCGGGATGCGGTCCATGCCGAGCAGGGACAGTTCGATCAGTACGTCCTCCTCCGCGGCGAAGCACCGCGGATCGAAGTGCGCCACGCCGGGCCGTGCCCGGCCGGCCTTCAACCGGCCCAGTCCGGCCAGCTGGCCTTGCGGGCTGAGCACATGCCAGACCCGGTGGTGGCCACCGAGCAGGGGCATTGTCTGTCTCGTCATGATCGGCTCCGAGAGCTGTACGGTCGCGAGGTAGCGACACCGTACGCCCCCAGAGCCTCATGACATGAGGCAAAGCACTCAAATCACCCGTGAGTTGGGGCAATAAGCGCAGTCAGGACATGCTCCAGCGAGCGAGTGACATAATCGGCGCCCGCGCGGCGGAAGGCCGCGGCCTGCGCGTCGTCCAGCGCGTAGCCGAGGAACTCCACCCCGGCCGAGCGCGCGGCGGCCAGATCCGTGCTCGTGTCGCCGATCATCAGCGCCCGCCCCGCCGGGGTGCCGGTGGAGCGCAGGGCGCGCAGGACGGCGTCGGGATGCGGCTTGAGCAGGGTGATGTCCCGGGTCCGGCCGTGCACCCGGCCGGCCACGTAGCCGGACAGCTGCTGGCGGCGCAGATAGAACTCGGCCGCCAGCGGGGAGTTGTTGGTGACGATGGCGACCTGGCGGCCCCGGGTGGAGAGCGCGGCGATCAGCGGTGCGGCGTACGGGGTGGGGGCCGCGGTGGCGGCGGCGGAGATCTCCTCCCGGGTGAGGGCCGCCTCGATGCGGTGCACCACGGCGGGGGAGGGGTGGTGCCTGGCGATGCCGCGCAGTACCTGCTGCGGGTCGGGGGAGGCCCGTAACTGGGGCGTCAGCAGCCAGTCGGCGCCCAGTTCGACGGCCAGGGCGCGCAGTCGGTGCGCGATGGCATCGGCCGGACGGGCGGAGAACAGGTGGCAGATGGGGCCGTCGAAGTCGAAGAGAACACAGTGGGCGTTACTGAGAAGTCTCCTCATCTAACCGAGTGTGAGTGGTCGCGAGATCGTTGACCAGAGGGACTCGAACCACAGGCGGGACTCGGTGACGAAGGCGGCCTCCTGCTCGTCGCGGCTGTCCTTGTCCGACGAGGAGCGGAAGATCTTGGAGGACAGGCCCAGCACGTCGTAGATCTCCAGCTGTTCCTTCTCGTACTCCACGGTGCGCGGCACGACGGTGTAGTACGCGGTGAGGGCCTCGGAGCCGTTGAGGAGATACAGCTTCTGCAGCGGGGTGACGGCCACGGTGCGGATCTCGACGCTCACCTCGGGCACGAGGTGCATCTCGGCGAGGGAGTTGAGCTGGTGGCGCAGTGAGGTGGAGAAGGTCCGGGTGAGTTCGCGCAGCCGGGCCATGGGGCGCGGGTCGGTGGGGTCGGTGACCAGCCGGGGGTAGGCGAGCGGGGCGTCCCAGGAGGGCAGCAGCACCCGCACGGTGATGGAGCGCGGCTTCAGTTCGCCCGCCGAGATCGCTATGAGCGGCCCGGCCAGGGCGGAGCTGAGCGTCTCGGTGGTCAGGGTGAAGGCGTCGATGGACACCCGCTCGGCCTGGAAGGCGAGGGCGATCCGGTCGGCGACCTCGACGCCAGCCGGGCGCGGGGTGTCGGAGGCGGGTGCGGAGACGACGGCGGGGGCGCCCCGGCCGCGCGCGCTCACGAAGCCCTCGCGTTCGAGGACCGCGAGGGCCTGGCGGACGATGCCCCGGTTGACGCCGAACTCCTCGGAGAGGGCGCGCTGGGTGGGCAGCCGGGAGTTCCGGGGCAGCTCGCCGGAACGTATCCGGCTGCGCAGCGTCTCGGCGATGCGTTCGGGGGCGATCTCCTCGCTCACGCGGACACCTTACAACTTGACATCGGGCGGCAGAGGTTGGCGGGAAAGAGTTTGGCCAGTTCGACCAACTGGGGATAACCATCTTAGAGTTGGTCGCCAACTTCACCAACTACCGAAAAGAATTCTGCCAGTTGCCGCCGATGTGTCGATGAGGAGGAGGGATCATGATCGTTTCAACCATCATCGCCGCTGCCTTCGCCATCGTGGTCGATCAGGCAGTGGAGGTTCAGTTCGGGCTGCCGGGCGTGATCGGGTTGCTGATCCTGCGGACCGGCTTGCGGAAGCGCAACTTCACCTGCACCTGTGTCGGAATCACAGTGCTGGTGATGCTGGGACTGAACACGCTGTGAGAAGCGCCTCTGGGCGCCCGACAACCCGACCGGGAACGGTCAGAAGCTGTCCGGGCACCAGGGGCGCGCTCCCGTGCTCAGCAGCGTGTTCGCCCGGGCCACCGCACCCGGCGTCTCCTCGGTGAGCCGGCCGGCCGCGGCCAGCCGCACCGCACTGATGTCCCCCAGACAGAGCGTGCCCAGCACCCCCGCGTCCAGCGTCAGATCGGCGCTCCGCGTGGTCGGCACGCACTGCGCACCCTCCTCCGAGGCGGTCAGCGCGAACCGCCCCTCCGCGAGACCCATCGCGTCGCGCACCTCGAACACCAGCTCACCGGCGGCGGCGTACGAACGGGCCGTCAGCAGCGCCGGAACGTCCAGCGGACGCAGCCAGAAGAAGTCGCCCTGGTCGGTGAGCCGGGCCGAGCGCGGGTCCGGCAGCAGCAGCGGCAGCAGATCGTCCGGGCCCCGGTTCTCCGCGCGCAGCGTGGTGACCCAGTCGATGGACAGCAGGAAGTGCCACAGCCCGCGCTGCGCGGCCGGGGTGGTGGCGATCAGATCGTGCACCGTGGCCGTGTTGTCCGGGAGATCGACGTCCCACTTCTTGTCCGTCGTGTACTTGAGCAGGCCCTGCGGCACCCCGGCGCCGTCCCGGTAGACCACGTAGAACGGGTCCTGCCAGGTGTCGTGGCCGAACCGCACCTCGCCGGTGAACCTCTCCCACCACAGGGCCGGACGGTTCACCGCACCGGGCTGGCCGCGCCGGAAGCGGTCGTGCAGCTCCGGGCCGATCTTGCGGACCTCGGCGCCGTCGACGAACGCCACCGAGGCGCCCTCCTCGGGCGGCGTCCACCGCGACGGGACGCCCGAACGCAGCCCCTTGACGGTGAAACCGGCGAGCGAGGCCGCCGGACCGTACCCGAACCGGCCATAAATCCGGTACTCGGCGGCGATCAGCGTCGCGGCGGCGTCGCCGCGCTCCTTGGCCTCCGCCAGATCCGTGCCCATCAGCCCGCTGAGCAGACCCCGCCGCCGGTAGGCGGGGTTGACCGTCACCGCGCTCACCGCGTTGACGTCCAGCAGCCGGCCGCCCGGCATCGTCAGCTCCTGGCCGAAGCTCTTGAACGTGGCCACGCACTGGTCCCCGTCGAACACGCCGCGCGCCCGCCGGTACTCCTGCTTCTCCCGGCGCAGCTTCAGTTCGTCGTCGGTGAGGGGGGACGGGTGCTGGAAGCCCAGCATCACCGCCCGGTTCCAGGCGTCGGTGTCGGCGTCGCTGCCGGCGACAATACGGGTGCTCAGGGACATGTCCCTGAGGCTAACCGGGCCTCCCGCGGGCCGCCACGGAATATCCGGGCCACCGGGCGGGGCGCCCGCGGACACCCCGCCGGGCCGCCGGGCCCCGTCAGGCCAGCAGGTCGTCCACCTGGGCCTCGCCCTCCCGGTACCGGCGGGCGATCTCCGCGCTGCACCCGTCCGCCGTCCGCTGGAGCGCCTGGCGGCGCCGGGACACCCGCGTCTCGTAACGGGCGAGCCGGCCCAGCGCGTCGTGCAGTTCGTCATCGGTGCGGGCCAGCAGATCCGACAGCTCCACCTCCGCCAGCATCTCCTCCGCCAGCTCCCGGTACCGCTGTCCCGACGGCGGCCCCACCGTCACATGGCGGGCCGAGGACCGGTGCGGCGACGGGCTGTCGGCCAGGATCTGCGGCAGCCGGTCCAGCAGATCGGCGTCCGGCGCCAGCCGTCTGCGGCGCTCCGCCTCCAGGATGTCGATCCGCCCCTGGAGCAGCCGCCGCACAAAGCTCAGATCGGCCTCCTCGCGCTGCGCCTCGCGGCGCAGCTCCCGCAGTTCGGCCAGCCGCAGCCGGCGGAGCCGGGCGAGGGAGTGCGCGGGCTCGCCGGTCTCGCCGCCGAGCCGTACCCGTGGTGCGCCGTCCCTCCGGGCGGACGCGTCGTCGGCGACCGTGGTGGTGGCAGTGGCGGCAGGCTGTGAGCCGGGGCCCGGTGTGATCATGCGGAATTGTCCCCTCATCCCCATTTCGGGTTGCTGGCACGGTACGTACCCCGTGCCACGCATCGTGTCACTGTGTACCCACCCGACGCAGCGTCTTCGCATGCATCCGGCCGCCATTCAGTGCGAGGGAACGTTCCGGCATGATGTCCGGCATGCGAGCTGTGGTGCAGAGAGTGGACGGTGCGCGGGTCACCGTGGACGGCGAGACGGTGGGCGAGATCGTTGGCCAAGGACTGTGTGTGCTGGTCGGCGCCACGCACGAGGACACCGACGAGCAGGCCGCGCGGCTGGCGAAGAAGCTCTGGACGCTCCGTGTGCTCGATGCTGAAAAGTCCTGTTCGGATGTGGGCGCTCCATTGCTGATTGTTTCGCAATTCACACTCTACGGTGACGCCAGGAAGGGCAGACGGCCCACCTGGAACGCCGCCGCGCCCGGTGAGGTGGCCGAACCCCTGGTCGAGAGGTTGTGTGCTCATCTGCGCGCGCTGGGGGCACAGGTCGAGACGGGACGATTCGGCGCGAAAATGCGGGTCGAGCTGACCAACGACGGGCCCTTCACCGTCCTGCTGGACGTCTGACGGTGCGCCCGCCCCTCAGCCGCGCCGCCGGGATCCTCGCCCCCGTCCTGCTCCTGCTGACGGCCGGCTGCGGCACCGCCCCCGCCGGCACCCCCGCACCCCGGGAGGCGGACGCCGCCGCCCCGCGGCCGAGCACCCCCGCCCCCGAACGCCCCGACTGCCCCGAGTCCGGCGTGCGCGTCACCGAGGACGGCGGCGACGCCGCCCTCGGCCTGCGCGTCCTGGGCCTGCGGCTGACCAACTGCGGCACCGGACCGTACGACCTGCACGGCTACCCCGCCGTCGCCGTGCTGGACGAGGACGGCGACCCGTACCCGGTGAAAGTCCTGCGCGGCACCGGGCCCATCACCGGCGAGCTGGAGGCCCTGGACAGCGAGCCCCGGCCGCTGACGCTGGCACCCGGGGAGTACGCCACGGCCGCGCTGGTGTGGCGCAACACCGTCGACGACCTCTCCCGCCCCCTCGCCAACGGCGAACGGATCAGCGTCAGCCCCGCCGAGGGCCTGCCCGCCCAGCGCGTCCCGGCCGTCGTGGACCTCGGCACCACCGGCACCCTGGGCGTCGGCCCCTGGCGCGAGCCCGACCCGCCGGAGGCGGCGGACGCGGCGGACCCGGGTGACGCGCCGGATGGGCCGGACACCACCGGCTAGCCCTAGGGCTCGACGATCGTCTCCTGCGCCGCCGGGGTGTCCCCGGCGAGCAGCGGGGCGTCCGCCGGGACGTTGCGCTTCACCAGGGCCAGCGCGATCGGGCCCAGTTCGTGGTGGCGGGCCGAGGTGGTGACGAAGCCCAGCTGCCGGCCCTCCGCCCCGTCCGCCGCGAGCCGCACCGGCGCCCCGTGCTCGGGGATCTTCACCTCGCTGCCGTCCAGGTGCAGAAAGACCAGCCGGCGCGGCGGCCGGCCCAGATTGTGGACCCGGGCCACCGTCTCCTGGCCCCGGTAGCAGCCCTTGGCCAGATGCACCGCGCTGCCGATCCAGCCCAGCTCGTGCGGGATCGTCCGGTGGTCGGTCTCCCGGCCGAGCCGCGGCCGGTGCCCGGCCACCCGCAGCGCCTCGTACGCCAGCACCCCGGCCGCCGGGCCCGCCCGGTCCGCGAACGCCGCCAGCTCGCCGCGCGGCACGAACACGTCCCGGCCGTACGGCGTCTCGCGCACCACCCAGTCGCCCGGCACCTCGGTGATCGAGCCGGCCGGCAGGAACACCACCGCGAACGCGTCCGTGCGGTCGGCGACCTCCACCCGGTAGAAGAAGACCATCGACTCCAGATAGCCGATCAGCGCCGCCCGGCTGCCGGGCTCGGTGTGGATCCAGGTGGTGGTGCCGTCGTCCACCAGGTACAGGGCGTGCTCGATGTGGCCCTTCGCGGACAGGATCAGCGCCTCGGTGGCCTGCCCGGCGGGCAACTGCTCCACGTGCTGGGTCAGCAGCAGATGCAGCCAGCTCAGCCGGTCGGCGCCGGTGACCGTGATCACCTCGCGGTGCGACAGGTCCACCAGGCCCCGTCCCTGGTCCAGGGCCCGTTGTTCCCGGAAGAGATCACCGTAGTGCGCGGCGACCCCGCCGTCGGGGGCGTCCGCGGCGACCGCGCCGGGCAGGGACAGCAGAGGACTGGCGTACGACATACCGCCAGCCTAGGGCCTGTCGGCAAACGAGCGCCGTCCGCCCGAAGGGCCCGCGGGCCGGGCGGGACTTCGACGGCAGGTCCTACGGCGCGGCCGTGCCGTCCGGACCGGCCGCGCAGTCCCCGCAGCGGCCGAAGATCGCGAAGTGCCGCAGATCGGTCTCGAACCCGAACCCCTCGCGCAGCTGCCGCGCGAACGGCTCGGCGACCTCCAGGTCCGCCTCCAGCACCGTGCCGCAGTCCCGGCACATCAGATGCAGGTGGTGGTGGCGCTCGGCCAGGTGGTAGGTGGGGGCCCCGTGCCCGAGGTGGGCGTGCGAGACCAGGCCCAGCTCCTCCAGCAGCTCCAGCGTGCGGTAGACGGTGGAGATGTTGACCCCGCCGGCGGTACGCCGCACCTCGGTGAGGATGTCCTCCGGCGTGGAGTGCTCCAGCTTGTCGACAGCCTCCAGCACCAGCTGCCGCTGGGGCGTCAGCCGGTATCCGCGGTCACGGAGCGAGGTCTGCCAGTCGGTGCTCACCACGAGCCCAGTGTAGGAGGAATCGGCCAGGGCATAGGGTCGCCCGTTAGCGCCTCCGCACGGAGGCGGCCGGAGGGGATCGGCGGCCCCCGTGCGGGGAGGCGGTTCCCACCCTGCCCGGGGGTATGTCAAACCGGCGTAAAGCCCACAGCGCACGGGAGGAAACGAAGCGATGGATCTCGGACTGGCGGAGCGGGTCTATGTCGTCACCGGAGGCAGCAAGGGCCTGGGCCACGCCACGGCCGCGGCCCTGGTCGCGGACGGGGCCAGGGTGGTGCTCTCCTCCCGGGACGCGGAACGCGTCGAGGCCGCCGTGGCGGCGCTGGGCGCCCCGGACCGGGTGACGGGCCTGGCCGCCGACCTCGCCGACCCGGAGGCGGCCGGCCGGCTGGCCGCGCTCGCCCTGGAACGGTACGGGCGGCTGGACGGCGCGCTGATCTCCGTCGGCGGGCCGCCGCCCGGCACCGCCGCCTCGGTCAGCGACGAGCAGTGGCGCACCGCCTTCGAATCGGTCTTCCTCGGCAGTGTCCGCGCGGCCAGGACCTTCGCCGCCGCCCTGACCGGGGAGGGCGCCATCGGCCTGGTGCTGTCCAGCTCGGTGCGCTCGCCGGTCGGCGGGCTCGGCATCTCCAACGGGCTGCGTCCGGGCCTGGCCATGGTGGCCAAGGACATGGCGGACGAGTTCGGGCCGCGCGGCATCCGGGTGCTCGGGCTGCTGCCGGGCCGGATCGCCACCGACCGGATGACGCAGCTGGACGCGGCGTTCCCCGACACCCGCAAGGCCGCGCTGGCGGGCATCCCGCTGGGCCGCTACGGCGAGCCGGAGGAGTTCGGCCGCACGGCCGCGTTCCTGCTCTCCCCGGCGGCTTCCTACCTCACCGGTTCGGTCGTCCCGGTGGACGGCGGCGCGCTGCGCGCCCTGTGAGACCGGCGGGGCGCCGGCGGAGCGGGCGGGTGGTGTCGGCGGACTCAGCCAGCTCGGGGGCGGCGAAGATGCGGGGGGTGGCGGTCATGTAGAGGCGGCGGTCAGCGTGGATACGCTTCGCGTCGTTGACGACGGCCCACTTCTTGTCGGCGCGGCCCGCGATCCGGTGCGCCTCGTCCATGACCGCCAGGTCGAACGGCGGCACCG